>JBFWPD010000291.1:0-5696 GCA_050250175.1 Vicinamibacterales bacterium | reverse complement strand
CAAGACGCTGACTGGTTGCATGGACGGTCTACCCGTCGACGTGATTCGGGCCGATCCGTGGCTCCTGTACTTGCGCGGGCACGCAGTCGCCACGTTGATGCCAGACGAGGCTGCCGAATGCCTGGAAGCAGCCTACGACATGTTCCGGGCACGCCAAGACGTCGCGGGCGAATTCAGCGCTGCCTTGGCGACCATGGAAACGATGATGATAAAGAGCGCGTCCTACGAGCCGTGGGATCGCTGGATCGAGGCGCTCGGCCGTTCGTTGGAACTTCATTCGCCCGAGGACCCGGAACTTGCGGTCCGCGCGTGGTACACCCTTGTCTACACGAGCCTCTACCGGCAACCGGGCCATCGCCTGATCCGTCCGGCCATTGCATTCCTCGCTCGTGAGCTATTCGGTGGGCGCCTTCGCGCGACACAGGCATTGCAGGCCGCCACTGGGCTGCTCGCGTACGCGCACTTCAGTTGCGATGCGCCGCTCGCAGAGAGGGTGATCCCGGTCATGCGCAGCCTACTCGAGGACGAGAACGTCGCAGTGATGTCGAGGAGCATTGGCAGCGCATGGATGACCGTTTATTCATACTTCGATGCTCGCTATCGGGAATCGCTTTGCGCTGCGGACGCTGCTATCCAACTCGCGCAGCACCATGGGCTGGACGCGATCGCGCGAGCCCAGTTCTGGTATCGAGTGCAGTCGCTGGCACACCTCGGGAAGAAGGATGACGCGCTCGCGCTCGTCGCCAGCCTGAATCTGCCCGAGCACCTGTCGCCGAACAGTTTCGTGGGTGCCTATTCGGCAACCTCTTCCGCGCTCGTCTATTTCGTGGCTGGCGACGTCGCTACCGCGATCCGTCTCGGGCAACAGGGCCTCGACGCCTGGAAACAGAACGGGTTCATCACAGCTCGGCTCGGGTGGGCTCAGTCCATGCAATCCATCTACTTGATGGCCGCCGATGACATCGACGAGGCGTTGCGCTTGGTTGACGAAGCCGAATCCCTGCTGAGTGGCACCGAATGCACGTACCCTTTCGCCCTGCACAGGGCCCTGCACGCGTACGCCAGCCTCATCCGAGGTGACAAGAGAGGGGCGGTGGATCAGCTTCAGCTCTGTTTCGCGCTGGCAGATAACCACAAGCGACTCGCGATCCTTTCTTGGGCAAAGCCGTTCCTGCCACGACTTTTTGCGCTCGCCCAAGAGGAAGGGATTGCCCGGGAGACAGTCGCAGAATTGATCTCCGAGTGGGACCTTGCACCGCCAACTCCCGACGAACCGCATTGGCCGCGTCCAATCGAGGTGCGGATGTTGGGAGGCTTCGAAGTGCGCACCCATGGCGAACTGGTCTCGTTTGGACGAAAGCCGCCGCGCAAGGCACTGGCGCTATTGAAGGCTGTTGCAATGAGCGGCGACCGCGGTATCTCGGTGGAAACCGCCCGCAACTGGTTCTGGCCCGACAGCGACGGCGACGCGGCGGTCGGTTCACAGGGCGCTGCGCTCTACCGGCTGCGAAAGATCCTCGGGTCAGCTTATGCGGTGCGCCTGGAGGAGGGCAGGCTGTGGCTCGATCCGTCCTTGGTCTGGGTTGACGTGACCGCGTTTCTCCGCCTTGCCGCCAGCGACCGCGAGGATGATGGCTTCCGTGCGCTCTCACTCTATCGGGGCCAGCTACTGCCGCACGACGAAGACGCCCCATGGGCGATCGCTACGAGGTTGCAGCTGCGCGATGCCTTTGGTCGTCTAGTTGATCGCCTAGGCGGCCCGCTGGAGTCAATGGACCCGGACGCGGCTGCGGCCCTCTATCTTCGTGGCATTGAAACGGAACCCTTGTCCGAGGCGAGCTACCGCGGATTGATGCGCTGTCACGCGATCCGCGGCCACAATTCTGACGCAGCCGCCGTATACCGTCGGCTGCGTCAGACGTTGTCGGTCGTGCTGGGTATAGGACCGTCCGCTGCCTCGGACGACCTGCATCGGAAGATCCTCGGGAACCGTTCGCCATGACCTCAGTCAGGGCAGCCGGTATTCAACCTTCTGGTCGCAGGTCCACTGGTCGGCATCGAGTTTCACAGGAACGCAACTGAAGCTCCACCCCCCGGATATCCCGACGAACTTTCCGGTTCCCCCGATGAATCGACCCGAGCCAGAGTAAGGCGCGTCTGGTGACACACGCCCGGTCCATTCTCCGTGAACCTTGTCGGCCCCGTCGCTGAAGGTGCACAGACCTCTGGCCGGGCCGCCGCCATTGACCATATCTGCGTGCCCGACGCATACAACGGGTGCCGCGTGGAATAGCCCTGTTCCCTGGGCGCTGTAACTGATTCCGCGCCAGGTCCCGACTGAGTAGATGCGGGATTCACTCACCTGGTGAAGTTCCCCAGAGCCTTTGAAGGCTGTGAACATGGCAAAGATTCCGCTCCTCGGAAGCGTCTGAGAGAAGACACTTCCGGCGGCGGTGGAAAGGAGGATGCCTGCGGTCACTAGCGTGCTTGCGCGTCTCATCTACTTCTCCCTGATCGGTTGACCTCACACGAGGCCCGACATCAGGCTAGAACCAGACTACACACGAATACCTGACAGATTGAGATCAAGTGTCGGCGTTACCCGGCATACGGGTTCGCTTGCTGTTCTGCGCACGATCCGTCGTGGTCAGTCGGTAGCACCTCGGGCGGTGTGTGCTTCGGCTTGAATCCGCGGAAGCCACCTACATGAACGGTAGCGCCGATCCGGCGGTCGCGGGGTTGCTCGGACCACGCTCCGGATCGTGACGTCACTGCACTCGCCACTCTACCCCGCCATGGGGACTCCAGGAGCGCTCTCGCAGCGACCGCCATGAGAAAGTGCGCGAGGATCGTCCGCCTGTTCTGTGCAACTGTCGCTCGTCACCGACGACCACGCCGGGCATCCCGGGTACCGCCGTGCTCAGTATGTCAGCAAGCAAGGCGCGTGGTCAGGTCTTGCTCCTTGCCCTTCTTCTGGTAGGTGAAGCACGTTTCCCGAGCAGAGTCACGGAGTCCCACCCCTGCCTGATCCCCCGCTTCCCTGGCATCGCGGGGCGCCGTCCCGCACCGCCCGTTTCCCAGTCCCACGCTTTCACTCGATGCCACGGGTCACGGGGGAGGCTTTCCCTCCGGCCGCATTCTCAGGGCGCGCGCGCCACCGGAGACGTCACCCTTGGGCGACGGTCCCCTGACCCGCTATCCCGGGAGTCATTCTGGTGCGAGATCCGGCCTGCCGGATCACCTCCTACGCTGCCGCACACTACGACCACCGAGCGGATATAGCGCCGGGGCGGATAACGGGCGCCACGGTATGCCGGCGAAGCACCCCGGGGAAGGCGCAAGGCGTCGGCAGCGCCCAGCACGTCCCGGTAACGGGCCGCGGGCCTCCGATCCAGGAACGGCACGGTGCCGCGTCAGATGGCGCAGCGCGTGGCTCCGACCGGCACGGTGATTGATGCGGAGCTGAACCAGATTGGCGATGCACCGCAGATGCGGGACGCCTGCTATGTCGCAGACAGTTCGCCGAGCCGTCGCCATGAAGCTCGACGCCGCCCGACTCGACGATGCGAAGGCCGGCGGCGAATCTGCTCGTCATTTCCGATCCGACGGAGATAAAACCCACCAGGGGACGAACTCTTCCGACGTCCTCGACTCTACGTGACATGTCCGGCGCGGACGCGACGCGACACCCAGGGAGCAATATCATGCGGCGACTGCACCCTCGTCATTGCCATTACCGCTTTCGCTCCGCCTGGCTCTGCATTCGACACAGAACGTCGGCCGAGCCTGTTTTCACCCGTTGCCGCCACGGCTTTCCTCCAGCCCTGCACACGCCTTCAGGGCGTGACCTTCCGTGTGTCGGATCGATGGAAAGATCTCCGTCGCTCCGGTTGTTCGTGAGGATCGCCCGCGATCCGCCCCCTCGGTATGCGTGCCCTGGTCCTCACTTGGCGGCCTTTCTGATTTTGCTGCTGCTTGCGATTGTGCCGGCGGCGCGCGCTCAGGGCGGTCCTCCCATGCTCACGGACGACCCGGACACTCCCGGCAGCAGGCAGTGGGAGGTCAACGTGGCCTTCAGCGAACTGCGCACGCGGTCCGAGACTTCTCGAAGCTTTCCCCACGTCGATCTCAATTACGGCGTCGGCCGCCGAATTCAGCTCAAGTACGAAGTGGGATGGCTTTTCGTTCAACCGGCGGACCAGAACTGGCAGAGCGGGCTGGACGATTCCCTGATCGGGATCAAGTGGCGCTTCGCAGGCACTGAAGAAAGTGAACTCAAGATGTCCTTGTACCCTCAGTACCAGTTCGATAACGGGACTGGCTCGGTCGCTCGTGGCGTCGCCGAACCAGGACCCAACCTCCTCCTCCCGATCGAACTGAGTCGCTCGTTCGGGCGCGCGGCCGTGGTCGGTGAGATCGGTCATCAGAGTCTCCACGATGCCCCGGATGAGTGGGTCTACCGGCTGCTTGGCGCGCTACAGGCATCCGACACTCTGGAACTCCTCGCCGAGCTCGACGGTACCACCACGTCCGGTCGCCGCGAAGCGGATGTCCTGAGCAACATCGGGTTGCGCCGCCGTCTCGGCGACCAGCTCAAGCTGCTCGCGTCGGCGGGCTCCAGCCTGAGCAATCGCCCGGGCAGCACCCACCTGATCGCCTATCTTGGCATTCAACTTCTGCTCGGGAGGGAAAGCGATGCAACGCACCCTTGAACAGTTCACGATCCTCCTCGCCGCGATGCTGTGTCTGTCAACCGCTTGCCGGGGCGCTCCGATCCTGCAGCAGGAATCCCGCATCCTGTTGCCGGACGTCGAAGGGCGCATCGATCACCTGTCTGCCGACGTCGAGGGCAGGCGACTCTTCGTGGCCGCGCTTGGTCACGGCACTGTCGAGGTGATGAATGTCGACACGCGAGAGCGGCTGCAAAGTCTCACGCGATTCAGTGAACCGCAGGGCGTGCTCTTCGTGCCTGCATCCCGCCGCCTGATCGTGACTGACGCGCAAGCCAATCACGCGACGATCTTCGACGCGTTGAACTTCGCGCCTGCGGCACGTGTCGCCCTTCCCGAAGACAGTGACAACGTTCGTGACGAATCCGATGGAGATCTGGTTTGGATCGGAACCGGATCCGGCCGAAGCTCGGCGCTGGTTGCGATCAAGCCAGAGAGTGGAAGAGTCATGACGAAGATCCCCTTGCGGGGGCATCCCGAATCCTTCCAGCTCGAGCAGAGCGGCCAGCGCATCTTCGTCAATGTCCCGGCCGCGCACGTCGTCCAGGTGGTTGACCGGCGCAGAGGGACGGTGATTGGCAACTGGGATGTCGCGGCGGCCGCGAACTTCCCGATGGCTCTCGCAGAGCGACTGCAACGATTGTTCGTCGCCACGCGTTCGCCTGCACGTCTCATCGTGTACGACACTCTGTCCGGTCGACCGGTGACGAGTTTTCCCGTGGTCGGTGATGCAGATGACATCTTCTATGACGAGGCGGCCGAGCGCTTGTACGTGTCGGGCGGGGAAGGCCTGCTCCAGGTCTTCAGACAGGAGACCGCGGACCGCTACACCCTGCTGGAGACAGTTCCGACCCGACCCGGTGCAAGGACCTCGCTGTTCGTCCCTGAATGGCACAAACTTCTCGTTGCACTCCCTCGTCGAGGTCAGGAAGCCGCGGAGATTCGAGTGTTCTCGGTGGCGCCGTG
>JBFWPD010000290.1:0-5702 GCA_050250175.1 Vicinamibacterales bacterium | reverse complement strand
GCAAGGAGGAGGAGGAAGACGGTCTGGACGTCGGCGAGCACGGTCAGGTTGCCTACACGGGCTTCTCGAGTCTGTCCTAGCAGGCGGAGATGGAAACCGCGGGGTGTGTCGGGCACCCCGCGGTTTCGGAGTGGCCGATGCATGCGAGGTTCTTCCTCGGGGCCTGCTTCCTCACAGGAGCCCTTCTATTGCCCTTTGCCCCGGCCGAGCCGGTCCTGGCCGGAATGGTCCTGGCGGGCCTGATCCAGCTGGCCTTCTCGCGGACCATCGACCAGTAGCGGAGAGCACGCTGACTGAACCGGCATCAACAGGGGCGCTCACGCTCGACTCGACCCCGGTCATGCTGTCCAGCCGGAACTTCGTTCTGGCTTGTGCGCTCGTTGCTGCGGCAATTCTCGTTGCAGGACGGATAACCGACCTTCCGCTCGCTCTGCTGGCCGTGGAAGTGTTCGCGACCATTCTCGCGCTCTTCTTCTTCGGGTCCTTCAGATATCAGATTCACAAGAACGCTCTGACGTACGGCTTGTTGCTCGTCATCGTGGCGACTTTCATCGGGCTGCCGACGTCGGGCTGGCACGCGGAGGTGGCCGCCCAGGGAGCGTGGTGGTGGATTCGCACGCACCTGCTCACATTTCATGGCCTCGACGAGCTGATTCACGCCGATACGATGCTCTTCATCCTCGGCCTGACGTTCTTCGTATCGGTGATCGCCCAGACACGGCTCCTCGAAGGGGTGACGTTCTTTCTTCTTCGGCGCAACCGGGGGCTGATTGTGCCGACGACCATTGCCGTCACGCTGGCTGTGGCGTTTGCCTCCGGGATCCTCGACGGCGTGTCGATGATTGGCCTCACGATCCGAACGCTGGTCATCGTCATGACCCTGGCTGCGGTTCCGCCGGAGACGGTCCGCTACGCCGTCATGGTGTGCACGGCGGTGACGACCATCTGCGGCATCTGGCTGGCGTACGGGGAGCCGCCGAATCTCATCATGAAGGCGAACCTCGAACCATTTCTCGACAACGCCTTCTTTCTCCGGTACTGCGCACCGGCAGCGATTGCCGCATACGTGATGGTCGCGCTGCAGCTGCGCTCGCGTCTGCGGGGACAACGGGTCAGCATGGAGGAGATGGACATCATTGACGCCAACACGGCCGATGTCTCCTTCCTCCAGGCCGCGCGTCACGGCGAGGTGTTGACATCCATCGAGCTCATCGAGGCGCATGCGGGCCCTGCGGAATGGGGACAGCGGGTCATCAGACGTCTCCGGGCGGGAGAGACGCTCGGGCTCGCGCTGATTCACGAGGACGTGCCGATCGAAACCAGGAGAGTGCTCCTGGGACACTTCGTCGCGGAGGAGCTTGCGGATGGATTGGATCGTCATTACATCCTTGACGCTGCGGGGCAGTACGAGGAGGCGTTCCACGCCGAACAAGCGGTCGATGAAGTGCTTCACGAGATGGCGAGGGAGAGGCGGCGCGCCCAGATCATCGGAGGACTCGCGTTGATTCCCTTCGCCGGCATGCTGGTCGTGCATGCCGTGTCTCACGAAGTGCCGCTCTTCCTGGCGTCCTTCGCTGGTTGTGCGGCGGCGCTGCCTGCGATCGCGAAGATTCCGAAGATGCGAAGCCTCGCGCTTCGCGAAGCACGCCTGGAGTATGCGGAGTACTTCTTTCTCTTCCCGCTGTTTCTGTCGATTTCGCTGCTCACCAGTGCCGGCTTCTTCGAAGGCATGCAGGAACTGATTCGTGGCGGTATCGTGTCGCTGGGCTCCAGCAATGTCGCGTTCATCCAGTTCCTCGGTTCGACCGTGCTGTCGGCGATTCTCGACAACAACGTGGTGGCTGACTTCGCGTCACGCGGGCTGGAAGGGCTGGACCTGGATCTGCTGCGACTGTTCGCCATGGCGCAGATTGCAGGGTATGCGCTTGGCGGATGTTGGACGCACATCGGGTGCGCACAGTCGGTCGTGGCCTACGCCTTCGTCAAACGGGATCTCGACGAGCACTACACGCCGGTGCAGTGGATCAGGGAGATGACGCCCGTCATCGTGAAGATCGTCGTCGTCATGTCGGCGATCATCTATGTCGAGAGCGCAATTCTCGGTCTCTTCTGACGGGCGTCACGTCGTACCCAGCGGAGCGGGATGGGAAGCGGGCGAGAACCTGGGCGATCAGGAGAGTGCGCCACTGGCAACCGCGGTCAAAGGGGTCTCCATCGGCGTCCGTCCCGTTGCATCAAGTGGTCCGCCGCCGCGGGACCGGCGGAGCCTGCCGCGTAGTTGGGAAACTCCTTCGGCCGTTCGTATGCCCAGCGTTCCAGGATCGGATCGACGATCTGCCATGCCTTGTCGATCCAGTCCGCGCGGGCGAACAGGGTCTGGTCGCCCTGCATGACATCGAGCAGGAGCCATGCGTACGCGCGCGGGGGCTGTTCCACGCCGAACGCCTCTGCATAGCGAAAATTCATCGTCACCGTTCCCACCGCCAGGTCAGGCCCCGGCTGTTTCGCCGCGAGCGTCTGGACAATCCCGTCGTCGGGCTGCAGCTCGAACACCAGCACGCTGTTGTGACTTGGACGGCTACGCTGACCGCGGAACATCAGGTGCGGCGTGGGTTTGAACCGGATGGCCACTTCGGTGAGTTTGCGCGCGAGCCGCTTCCCGGTCCGGAGATAGAAGGGCACGTCCGCCCAGCGCCAGTTGTCGAGGGTCAGCTTGAGCGCCGCGTATGTCGCGGAGGCGGAGTCGGCGGGGACCCCGTCTTCACCACGATAGCCGGGGACCTGTTGTCCGGCTACCTCGCCCTGTCCGTACTGGCCCCGCACCGTGCCGCCATCCACGTCCATCGGAACCACATTGACGGCCTCCAGCACCTTTGCCGTCTCATTGCGCAATGACGTGGCGTCATAGCTGACCGGCGGCTCCATCGCCGTCATGCACAGCAGCTGGAGCAGATGGTTCTGGACCATGTCGCGCACCACCCCGGTCTGCTCGTAGAACGCCGCGCGGGTCCCGATGCCGAGGTCCTCGGCGACGGTGATCTGGACATGGTCGATGTAGTTCCGGTTCCACACCGGCTCGAAACTGGGATTGGCGAAGCGGAAGACGAGCATGTTCTGCACCGTCTCCTTCCCCAGAAAGTGATCGATGCGATAGATCTGATCCTCTTCGAACACCGCCCGCAGGTGGCGGTCGAGGCCCTGCGCGCTCGCCCGGTCCTTTCCGAACGGCTTCTCCACGACCAGGCGGCGCCAGCCGCGATTGCTCGTCGCCAGACCGGACGCTCCCAACCGCTCTGCGATCGGGCCGAACAGGGCGGCAGGCACGGCCATGTGAAACATCACGTTGCCGGGAATCGCGAGCGCGGACTGCACCCGGTCGATCTCCGCCGCCAGGGCGGCGTATGCCTCGTGCGGCGCGGACATCGCGTCGCCACTCACGAAGCTGAGGCGTCGCGCGAAGGCCTGCCAGTCCTGCATCCCTCCGCAGTGGCGCTCCACCGCCCGCCGCATTTCGTCTCGAAATGTCGTCGAGTCCCACTGGCCCTGCGAGAAGCCGATCACCGCAAACGGCTCCGGCAGCAGCCGTTTGCGGTGCAGCTCGAAGAGAGAAGGCAGCAGCTCGCGACGCGCGAGGTCGCCTGCGGCGCCGAAGATGACCATCACGCAGGGTTCCAGCGGCGCGCCCGGGCGCAGGCCGTGTTCTTCGACCTCGAAGGCAGGTCTGTCCTTCGAAAGAACGGGCTGCATGCCCTATCCCTCCCGCACCGCGTGCCCGCCGAACTGCTGACGCAGCGCCGCGATCACCTGGTGCGCGAACCGCTTCTGCACGCGCGAGTCGAAGCGTTCGTACAAGGCGATGCTGATGCCGGGCACAGGGACGCCGTGCTCCAGCGCGTATTCGACGGTCCAGCGGCCCGTGCCCGAGTCGTCCACGTAATCCGCGATGTGCTCGAGCGTATTGCCCTCCTTCTTCAATGCATGTCCGAGCAGATCGAGCAGCCACGAGCGCACGACCGCGCCGTTCTGCCACAGTCCGGCAATCTGCGCGAGATCCAGATTGAACTCGGAGCGCGCCAGGCATTCGAAGCCCTCGCCAAGGGCCTGCAGCACCGCGTACTCGATCGCGTTGTGGATCATCTTGACGAAGTGGCCGGCTCCGTTCGGTCCCACATGCGCGTAGCCGTCGGGCGGCGCCAGTGCCTGGAAGATTGGTTCCACGCGGCTGAACGGCTCGTGCGGCCCGCCGATCATCAGGTTGAAGCCCTCGGCCAATCCCCACACGCCGCCGCTGACCCCGACGTCGAGGAAGTGCACGCCGTGCTCCTGGCAGCGGGCGGCGTGCGCGATCGAGTCGGTGTAACGCGAGTTGCCGCCGTCGATGACGATATCCTCCCGCGTCAGCCGCGGCAGCAGCTCCTCGATCGTCGTCTGTGTAGGAGCGCCGTGCGGCACCATCACCCACACCGTACGGGGAGGATGGAGCTGACGGACGAGATCCTCGAGCGATCGCGCGCCGGCTGCCCCTGTTTCCACGACCTGATCCACGTGCGCACGCGACACATCGAAGCCGACGATCGCATGATTCGCCTGGATCAGTCGTTTCGCAATGCCTGCGCCCATCCGCCCGAGGCCGATCAATCCAATCTGCACGGTTCCTCCTCGCAATCCGCGTCGGTCGAGTTCGGGATGAACGGTATCGCGTTTGCCGGCGGCGCACCCGATTATTTGCCCGCACCGGTGTCGGTGCACATGCGCGCCGGCACGAGTGCGGACGCCGGGACCTCGACGCCTGCGCTGAGGAGCTGCCTGGCGAGGCTACGCGGATCCGTCACGTGAATGGTGTGCAGGCCGAGGGCCCGCGCCCCCTCCACGTTCTCTTCCCGGTCATCCACGAACAGGCTGGTCGCGGGCTCCGCCTGCATGACATCGAGGGCAATCTCGTAGATTCGCGCGTCAGGCTTGCGGACCCCAAGGTAGCAGGAACTGAAGAAGGCAGAGAAGATATCGCTGAGCCGAAACGTGTCGATGCGATAGCGATTCAGCTCGCGCGACTCGTTGTTGATCGTGGCCAGCGTGTAGGAGCCCGCTGACGCGAGATGTCGGATCAGGCCCAGCGCCGAGCCCAGGGGCTGCGATTGCTCCTGCATGAAGCGGGTGAAGGCGTCGCGCGAAAACGATCGGTACCGATGGAAGACCACGCGATCGAGATACCCGTCGAGCGACTGCTCCCCTCGCTCGAGGGCGTCGGCCAGCGCCTGGTGTCGCCGCTCGAGCTCCTCCACGTCGAGTGAAAAATGTCTCGCGGCGGACTGACGGGCGCCGGTGTCCCAGCCGTTGGTGAGACAGACGCCGCCGACGTCGAAGAAGATCGTGACGATGCGACTCATCGAACGTTCGTCGCCTCGCGCCTGGCCGTCGACTGCACGCACTTGTTCAGATGCCGCATGGCGCGTTCGACGTCCCCACGCAGGTCCACGCGCAGGACGCGGCGCCCCTTCTCGACGAGCGCCCGGTAGTCGCCCAGCGCCTGCGCCCGTTGCAGCGTTCCGAAGCCGTAGGGCTCCCCGGGAATGGGCAGGTCCTCGCCGGGATCGGTCGTCAGGAGCAGAAACAGCCCGGAGTTGGCGCCTCCCTTGTGGAGCTGGCCAGTCGAGTGCAGGTACTGCGGCCCATAGCCGACCGTCGTCGCGACCCGCAGATGG
>JBFWPD010000289.1:0-5713 GCA_050250175.1 Vicinamibacterales bacterium | reverse complement strand
GGCGATTGCGCAGTCTGCGCTCGAGCGGAAGATCGGCGCCCGCGGGCTCCGCATGATCATCGAAGAGCTGATGCTCGACCTGATGTATCAAGTACCCAATCAGAAGAAGGTTCGCGAGGTCACCATCACGCGTGAAGCGGTGCTCGCGAAGGACAAGCCCATCGCACTGATCGAGAAGGCAGGATAGCCGCGATGGGCGGGAACGGCAGGACAGGCGCTCACCGTCCGGCCCCTCCCGCCTCTCCCGCCCGTCCCGCCTTTTAGGAGTCCCCTTGGAAGTCTACGAGACCCTTCCGATCGTTCCGCTTCGCGACGTCGTCGTGTTTCCGCACATGATGATGCCCTTCGTCATCGGGCGGCCGAGCTCGACGCGGGCGCTCGAACACGCGCTCCTCAAGGACAAGCGGATCTTCCTGGCCGCGCAGCACGACGCCTCGGTGGACGACCCGCGGCCCGAAGACATCTACACGATGGGCTGCGTGGCGAACGTCGTCCAGAGCCTGAAGCTCCCCGACGGCAACATCAAGGTGCTCGTCGAGGGCGTCGATCGCGCACGCGCCGTCGAGTGGAAGGAAGACAAGGGCTTCTACCGCGTCGTCGTGAAAGTGCTGCCGAAGCAGCGCGAGGCAGGCACCGACGCCGAGGCCACGATGACCAAGGTGGTCTCGCTGTTCGAGCAGTACGTGAAGCTCTCGAACAACCTGCACTACGACGCGATGATCGCCGCCGTGCGCGTGGACGACCCCGGCAAGCTGGCCGACACCATCGCCGCGCACCTGGTCGTCGGAGTCGACGAGAAGCAGAACCTGCTCGAGATCGTCTCTCCGCTCGAACGCCTGAATCGCATCGCCGGCATCCTCGAGATCGAGGTCGACAAGCTCCAGGTGGACCGCCGTATCCAGTCTCGCGTCAAGAAGCAGATGGAGAAGGCGCAGAAGGAGTACTACCTCAACGAGAAGATGAAGGCGATCCAGAAGGAACTGGGCCGCAAGGACGAAAAGGGCAACGAGGTCGACGAGCTCAAGAAGAAGATCGAACAGGCGCGGATGCCCAAGGAGGTCGAGGAGAAGGCCATCCAGGAGCTGAAGCGCCTCGAGGCGATGCCGCCCATGTCGGCCGAGGCGACCGTCTCGCGCAACTACCTCGACTGGCTGATCGCGGTGCCCTGGTACAAGAAGACCCGCGAGAGCCGCGACCTGAAGCGCGCCGAGGAGATCCTGAACGAGGATCACTACGGGCTCGAGAAGATCAAGGAACGGATCCTCGAGTTCCTCGCGGTCCGCGCGCTCATCAAGAAGCCGAAGGCGACGATCCTCACCTTCTCCGGCCCTCCCGGAGTCGGCAAGACGTCGCTCGCCAAGTCAATCGCACGCGCCATGAACCGCAAGTTCGTGCGCCTGTCCCTTGGCGGCGTGCGCGACGAGGCTGAAGTCCGCGGTCACCGGCGGACCTACATCGGGGCGTTCCCCGGCCAGATCATCCAGATGATGAAGAAGGCCGGCACGATGAACCCCGTGTTCCTCCTCGACGAAGTCGACAAGATGTCGATGGACTTCCGCGGCGACCCGTCGGCAGCGCTCCTCGAAGTTCTCGATCCGGAGCAGAACAACACGTTCCTCGACCACTATCTCGACGTCGAGTACGACCTGTCGAACGTGATGTTCATCTGCACGGCCAACGTGCTGCACACCATTCCGCAGGCGCTTCGCGACCGCATGGAGGTGCTGCAGCTCGCCGGCTACACCGAGCTCGAGAAGGTGGAGATCGCAAAGAAGTTCCTCGCCCCCAAGGCCGTCGAGGGCGTGGGACTGACGAAGGAGAATGTCTCCTTCGACGACGAGGCGTTCCAGGCCATCATCCAGCGCTACACGCGTGAAGCCGGTGTCCGGAATCTCGAACGGGAAATCTCGTCGGTCTGCCGCAAGGTCGCGCGCAAGGTCGTGAGCGAAGGCAAGAGCTTCAGCGAAGAGATCACGCCCGACAAGGTCACGCAGTATCTCGGCGTGCCCCGCTACCGGAAGACGATGGCGGAGGAAACGAACGAGATCGGCATCGCGACAGGGCTCGCGTGGACCGAAGTCGGGGGCGAGATCCTCGTCACCGAAGCCACGCTCATGTCGGGCAAGGGCCATCTCACCCTGACCGGCAAGCTGGGCGACGTCATGCAGGAGTCCGCGCAGGCGGCAATGAGCTACGTGCGGAGCAAGTCCGAGGAATTCGGCATCGCGAAGGACTTCAATCGCCGGACGGACGTGCACGTCCACGTGCCCGAAGGGGCCATTCCGAAGGACGGCCCCTCGGCCGGTATCACGCTGGCCACGGCGCTGGTGTCCGCACTCGCACGGGTTCCCGTCCGCAAGGACGTCGCGATGACCGGCGAGATTACGCTCCGCGGCAAGGTCCTGCCCATCGGCGGTGTGAAAGAGAAGCTGCTGGCCGCGCATCGCGCCGGCATCAAGAACATCGTCATTCCGAAGGACAACGAGAAGGACCTGGCCGACATCCCGAAGAACGTGCTCGATACGCTCAACGTCTTCATGGTACAGACCATGGACGAAGTGCTGAAGATCGCACTCACCGAGCCGCTGGTGCCACGGCTCCCCGCCGAATCCGAGGGCGGATCGACCGAAAGCACGATTGCCGACGACACCATCACACACTGAGATTCTGAAATCGAAGATCGAAGGTTGAAGATTGAAGACTACGGCTGGAGGGACGTGACGATCAGCGATCACCACGTCGCAGCACGTCGAAGACGTCGACTCACCCACGTGACCTCGCAGCCGATCTGCACGCTTCACATCTGAAACCTGTAATTTTCACGTGACAGTTGAGTTCGTGACGAGCGCCGCTGGCCGCGGCGGCTTTCCCCGGGATGGTCTCCCGGAGATCGCACTCGTCGGACGATCGAATGTCGGAAAGTCGAGCCTGATCAACGCCGCGACCCGGACGCGGCTGGCTCGCACGAGTGCGGCTCCGGGAAAGACGCGGCTCGCAAACATCTACCGCGTCGACCGTCGCCACGGACCCTTCTACCTCGTGGATCTGCCTGGCTACGGGTACGCACGCGGCGGAAGCGACGCCCGCGCGTCGTTCGACACGCTCTCACGCGCGTACTTCGAGCGCGGACGGGGGCAGGAAGGGCGGGAGGGGCAGGAACGGCGGGAAGGGTGGGACATGGATTCTGACCCTCCCGGCCGTCCTGCCCTTCCCGGCCGTCCTGCCCGAGTAGCGGCCCTGCTCCTCGTGGATGCCCGGCACCCGGAGCTGGCAAGTGACCACCGGGCCTGGGCCTGGCTGACGACGGCCGTCGACGAGTGCGCAGTCGTCGCCACGAAGATCGACAAGCTCGCGCGCGGTGAACGGATCCGCGCGATGAGCGCACTGACATCCGTTTACGGAGACTCCGTCCTGCCCTGCTCGGCAGTGACGGGCGAAGGACTGGACGAACTGTGGAAACTGATCGACAGGCTGCTGAGCAGCCCCCAACCCACCCCACGCAGCCGCCCGCAAAGGGCGGGCAACCCGCCGGCGAGAAGCCCATCGAGAAGATCGAGCTCTCCGCACTCAAGGAAATGAGCGTCGGCGCGCTCACGAAGATCGCCAAGCAGCTCGACGTGCCGGGCGCCACCGGCATGCGGAAGCAGGAGCTCATCTTCGAGATCCTCAAGGCGAGGGCCGAGAAGAGCGGGTTGATCTTTTCGGAGGGCGTGCTCGAGACGCTGCCGGATGGGTTCGGGTTCCTGCGGGCACCCGACTACAACTACCTGCCAGGGCCTGACGACATCTACGTCTCGCCGTCCCAGATCCGCAAGTTCGACCTGCATACGGGCGACACGGTCTCTGGACAAATCCGTCCCCCGAAGGACGGTGAGCGCTACTTCGCGCTGATCAAAGTCGAAGCCGTCAACTTCGAGCCGCCGGAGCGGGCGCGTGAAAAGGTCTTCTTCGAAAACCTGACACCGCTCTACCCGCAGAACAGGATTTCGCTCGAGACCGACGGCGAGAACCTTTCGGCTCGCGTGCTCGACCTGATGGTGCCGATCGGGAAGGGACAGCGCGGTCTGATCGTGGCGCCCCCGCGGACGGGCAAGACGATGCTGCTGCAGAACATCGCGAACAGCATCACGAAGAACCACCCGGAGGTGTACCTCATCGTGCTGCTCATCGACGAGCGGCCCGAAGAAGTCACCGACATGCAGCGGTCCGTGAATGGCGAGGTCGTCTCGTCCACGTTCGACGAGCCTGCCCAGCGGCACGTGCAGGTGGCGGAGATGGTGATCGAGAAGGCAAAGCGGCTGGTCGAGCACAAGAAGGACGTCGTCATCCTGCTCGACTCGATCACGCGTCTCGCCCGGGCCTACAACACCATCGTTCCCCCGTCAGGAAAGGTGCTTTCGGGCGGCGTCGACAGCAACGCCCTCCAGCGTCCGCAGCGGTTCTTCGGCGCCGCACGGAACATCGAGGAAGGCGGGTCGCTTACGATCATCTCGACCGCCCTCGACGATACCGGCTCGCGCAAGGACGAAGTGAACTTCGAGGAGTTCAAGGGCACCGGCAACCTCGAGATTCATCTCGATCGTAAACTGACCGACCGCCGCGTTTTCCCGTCGATCGACATCCAGAAGAGCGGCACGCGGAAAGAGGAGCTGCTGCTCCCCAAGGAAGACCTCAACCGCGTGTGGGTTCTTCGCAAGGTGCTGACACCGCTGTCGCCGGTCGAGGCGATGGAGCTGCTCCTGTCGAAGATGTCGAAGACCAAGACCAACGGCGAGTTCCTCGCGTCGATGAGCAACGGCAAGGGATAGCCGCCGGCTCAGGAACGCACGACGCGCTTGGCGAACAGGGGGATCGCGGCAGCCGCCACATGGGTGACGATCGCGATCACCGCCATCGTCCTTGCGCGAGGACTGCCGGCCGACACCTTCTACACGGGAGACCCGGGCGTCAAGCTGGTCGCCGCACGCAACGCGATCACGACGCCTTCCCGTCCTCTCGAGATTCCGCTTCCTTCGGTCGGGGGCACCCTTCTCCCCTATCTCGACCCGTTCTACGCCCTGCACGACGACCACGCGCACGCGGTGACCTCAGAGCTGTTTCCGCTCGCGAGCGCGCCCTTCATCGCCGGAATGGGCGTACGCGGCGCCTACGTCCTCCCCGCACTCGGATTCCTTCTGGCTCTCGCGGCTGCGGCATGGCTCGGCGTCCTGCTCGACGCGCAACGAAACCCCGCGGGGATCATGCTGACCGCCCTTCTTGGAACGCCTCTGCTCTTCTACGGGCTCGAGTTCTGGGAGCACGCACCGGCGGCAGGCATCTCCGCCCTGGCGATCTGCCTGTTTGTCAAATCGTCCAATCGAGCAGGAATCGAGGGGCGAACGCTCGCTGACATCGAAGCCACAGCCGCTGGGGTCTTGTTCGGCGTCGCTTTCCTGCTGCGGCCGGAAGCCGCCTGGCTGGCGGTCGCTGTGGTCGCCGGAGCTCGCTGGCTTCCTGCCTCTTCCGTTCGAGTGGCAGGTCTCACGATCGTGGGAATAGGGCTCGCGATTCTTCCGCTCGCGGCCTACGCGCTGCTGCACTTCGGGAGCGTGCTCACGCCACACTTCGCGGGGAATCCTGCGCTATGGGGTGCCGGATGGCTGGGACGCCGCTTCGCTGTCCTCAGCGAATGGATCCTGTCAATCGGGCCGTCGAACATCTTCATCGTCGCGCC
>JBFWPD010000288.1:0-5720 GCA_050250175.1 Vicinamibacterales bacterium | reverse complement strand
CTGACGCGGGTGGGCGACGTACTGGGCAGCGCGTCCTATATGACGCCGGAACAGGTCTCCGGCAGTGAGGCGGTGGACGGACGGTCGGACGTCTTCTCTGCCGGCGTGGTGCTCTACGAGTTGCTCAGCGGCAAGAAGCCGTTCCACGCCGAGCAGGCCACGGGCATCGTCATGAAGATTCTTCATGAGGACCCGCCGCCGCTCGACGAGCTGGTCCCCGGTCTGCCCGCGCAGCTGGTCGCCGCGGTCAACAAGGCCCTTGCGAAGAAACCCGCCGATCGCTTCGCCACGGCGGGAGACTTCGCGAAGGAGCTGCAGTGGATTCGCAAGGCGCTGCAGGCGATGACCGAGGGGCAGGACTCGCTCGACGAGACGCGATTTGCGAGCCCGAGTGAGATCAAGCGCTTTCAGGCGGCACTCGATGTCACCCGCCCGCCAGCGCCTGCCTCCCCGTCCGGCGACGCGTCAACCGTCACTCCCGGTACGATGCCCGCCGTCTCGGAGCGCAACTGGATCGTGCCGGCCGGCATAGCGGCTGGCGTGCTGCTCGCCATCATTGCCGGCTTCCTGATGTTCGGAGGCGGATCGACGACGGAAGCAGAGTCCGCGACCGCTACTCCACCGGCCGCCGCCGCTCTCGCCGGTGAGCCTGCGGCTGCTGCGGCCGGTGCCGTAACGCCCTCACCGGCCGCCGAGCCGGCACCTGTGGTGCCCGCGGAGGTCAAGCTGCAGGTCGAATCGACGCCCGAAGGCGCGGCAATCATGCTGAACGGTCAGGCCACGCAGCTCACGACGCCTGCCGCGGTAGTCCTGACCGGAGAAGGTCCGCATCGCGTCTCCCTCTCCCGCAGGGGCTTCGTGACGCGGGAGCAGGAGATTACCGCCGAAGACCTGACGAGAGGGACGCTGAATCTCACGTTGACCGCCGCCGAACCGGTGATGGTCGCGGTGTCGGTGGCGAGCACGTATCCGGTCGAGGTCTACAGCGGCAACCGGCGAATCTCCGAAGCCAGCGAGTCGCACGAGCTGAGGGTTGCCGCCGGGACCACCCTGTCGGTCCGATCGCAGGAATACCTGCTGAACGCGCCGCTCCGTGTGGACGGCAAGCCGATCGACTTCCAGACGCCTGCCCTTGGATATCTCACGGTGCTGACGACCTACGAGACCTGCAACGTCCGCATCGGGCAGAGAGATCTCGGGTATCCGCCGATCACGAGGCTGCCGCTCGTCGCCGGTCAGCATCGCGTCGACATCGCGTGTTCAGCCGGAACGAACCCGCAGGGCCAGCTGGTCACCGTTCCCCCGAACGACGTGGTCACTGCAAGAATCTTCTGATGACGAGGGCTCCGATGCTCAGGTTGGCGATAGTCACAGCGCTTGGATTGAGCGTGGCGCTGCAGGCGCAGACCACCGGGTCCCGCGACGAGGACTTCGCGCGCCGTCAGTACGACAGCGGCATGTCCTTCATGCGCGATCAGCTCTACGCAGAGGCACTCAAGGATTTCCAGGCCGTCGCCTCGGGCTTCCCCAACACGTCGGTCGCCGACGATGCGCTGCTGCAGATGGCGCTGTACCAGCTGGACATCGCGGGCGATCGCGCTGCCGCGCAGACGACCGTCGATCAGCTGCTCAAGAGCTATCCCGACGCCGACTCCGCTCCCATGGGGTACGTGCTCTCGGGCCGGCTGACGGTCGCAGGCGGCCGGTCGGCCAACAACATCGAGTCGGCGCTTGCCAGTTTTGAGCGTGTGCCGCGTCTCTTTCCCATGTCGGGCGCCGTACCCGCGGCGCTCTATCACGCGGGCGAGACGCTGCGGATCGCGCGCCGCGACAATGAAGCGCTCGAGCGATTCCGCCGGGTCGGGGCCGAGTATCCCCAGTCGATCTGGGCGGCTCGCGCCACGCTGGCGTCCGGACACTCCCTCGTCCAGTCGTCACGCGTCACCGGCGCGTTCGACGCCATCCAGCGCATCCGGCGTCAGTTCCCGAACACGCCGGAAGCCGTGACGGCGCTCGACTACAACACGCTGCTCTACCGTCTCTATGTGCGCTCTCCCGCGCAGCCGGCGTATTCATTCAACAACCGCTACGTCGGCGGAACGAACCTGCGCTTCCGCGACGTCATCGGTCTGCGAGCGCTGGACTCCGGCAACCTGCTCGTGGGACATCGTGCCGGCGTGGCGATTCTCGATCCCAAGGGCGCCATCGTCCGTGAGATTGCCTCGCAGGAGCCTTCGGCGTTCTTCGTGGACGATTCAGGCAAGGTCACCATCGCCCGTCGCGAGAACCTCGTGGTCGAAGGGGCACAGCCGGTGCTGATTCAGGCGCCTGAATCGAACGGGCGCTTCCATGTCGTGGATCAGATGCCGTCGATCGCCGTGTTGTCGAACGGGGAGCGCCTCGTCGCCGACCGGCAGGGCGAGGCGGTCATCCGGCTCTCGCCCACGGGGGAGTACGTCTCGACCTTCGCGCGAATCGACACCGACCGCATCGCCCTCAGCCGCACGGAGGACGTGGCCATCGTCGACCGCGATTCGAAGGCGATCACGATCTTCGATCGTGACGGCACACAGCTGACGCGCATCCCCGCCCGGGGCGCGAACTACCAGTTCGACAACCCCGTCGACCTTGCATTCGATCCGCTTGGCCACCTGTTCGTGCTCGATCGGGGCCGCGGCTCGATCTTCGTGTTCGGCCCTGGAAAGACCGAGCTGCTGACCAGCATCACCGCCGGACGCGAGGGCCGAGCCATCACGCTCGACTCGGCCGGCCGCCTTTATCTGTTCGACGAGAGCGCCCAGCGCATCCAGGTGTATCAATGAGTCATTGGCGTTCCAGAGTCGCGGTTCTGCTGCTGGCGCTCGCGTGCCTGTCGCTCGTGACGCCCGCGTTCGCGCAAACCGCCGATCCGCAGTTCCTGGAAGCACGCCGCCTGTTCGACGCGCTCGACTACGAAAAGGCCGTGCGCGCGCTCGATGAAGTGATTGCCCGCCTGCAGGGGCTCGAAGCGAACGACCCGTCGCGCCTCGCGACGTTGCCCGAGGCGTACGAAATGCGCGGGCGTTCGAAGTTCGCCCTCGGCGATCTCGATGGCGCCCGCAACGACTTCGTCCTGCTGCTCAGGACAAACGCTGCCTATACCCTGACGGGACAGGTCTCCCCTCGCGTCGTCGCGCTCTTCGAAGAGACGATGGCCTCGACGGTGACGCCGCTCATTCTGTCCGTGCTGCCGCCGTCGGCCACGGTCACGATCGACGGCCGTCCTGTGCCCTCGGGCGGCACGATCCCGGTGGCAGTCGGTCCCCACGTCGTCGCCGCTGAGCAGCTCGGCTATACCCCGGCGCGCGAGACGATCACCGCAGAAGCCGGGATGCCGTCCGAGCTCGCGATCTCGCTGCAGCGTGTCTCGTCGGTTCTCACCATTCTCACGTCGCCTGGGGGCGTGGAAGTGATGGTGAATGGCGTGAGCCGGGGAGCGACCAATCCCGGTCCGCCTGCTGCGACATACAACGACCTCGTCACGAGCGCCGGGTTGATGCCCGCCGACGTGTCGGCGGCGATGGTCCTGTCCGAGCTGACCAACGGCTCCCATGTCGTGGAGCTGCGGCGGGATTGCTATGTCACGGTCGAGCGGCGCATCGCGGTCGATCGTCCCGACGACTACACGCTCGGGCCCATAGCCCTCGAGCGTGCGATGGCACGGCTGACGGTCAAGACCAGCCAGCCAGACGCGCAGGTGTACATCGACGGTCAGGTGCGCGGCACTGCCCCGCTCAGCGTCTCCGACCTCTGTCAGGGAGAGCACGCGATCGAGCTGCGGTCCGCGGGAGGCCGCTACTTCCGGCGAGTCAACGCAACGCCCGGCGCGGAAATCCTTATCGACGGCGTGATGAAGCCGGCCTTCGCGCTCCTGTCTGTCAGCGGCCAGGCGGAGAGCGTGGGCGCTGACCTTCGCGTCCTCGTGGAGCGGGCGTTCGAGAACTCGCAGGCCATCACGCTCTTTGCGCCGCCGGCTGCCGAGGCCGAGGCGGCGGTCAAGGAACAGCAGCTGCCCTCGGGCTGGCTGGCGTTCGACACCGCGCGCCGGCCGATTGGCGTCGCCGGCGACATTCTCCCCCCGACCCGGCGCGAAGCGTCGTCGAAGCTCTCGAGCGCGTTCGGCGTCCAGGGCGTCGCTTCTCTTGCGGTGATCGATCGAAATCGCGTGACGCTGTCGCTTCTCGCGGCCGGCAGCAGCGAACCTGATGTCCTCGAGCTGACGCTCGACAATCCTCAAGCCATGAGCGCGGCAATCGCGGCGCTCGATCGGACGCCGTCCCTGTTCCGCCCAGCAATGGGGCTGGTAGCGGTGGACATCGCCGACGTCGAAGGCGCGGTCGTCGTCTCGGTGGATGCGAACGGACCCGCCGCGCAGGCAGGCATCGAGCCTGGCGACGCGATCATCGGCGCCGACGGCCAGGCGGTTGCGAATGCTGTCGCGCTCGCCACGCTGCTCGACGCGCGGACAGACGCCACCAGCATCCCCCTGCAGGTTCGCGACCGGGCGGGCGTGGTTGCGCCGGCAACCGTCAACATGGCGCTGACCCCTCGCGTCATCGGGACGACCGATCGCTCGCTGATGATCAACCGCCTGCTCGTTCACTTCCGCAGCAGGCTCCTCGAGTCGCCGCAGGGCGCAGAAGCGGCGGTCCTCCGCCTGAACCTGGCTGCGGCGCTCGTGCGCGTCGAAGCGTGGAGCGAGGCACGGGAGGCGCTGCTCCAGGTGGATCTTCCCGAGGGTCCGGGCGTCTCCAGGGGGACCGTTCAGTACCTGCTGGGTCTCTGCGCCGAACGTCTTGGCAATATGAGCGAAGCTCAGGCTGCCTACAAGGAAGCCCTTGGCTCGGAAGGACTCCTGACCGAAGACGGCCCCGCCGTCCGCGACCTTGCGGAAGCGCGTCTTTCGGTCCTTCAGTCGAGGGCCGGCGGGGCGCAGTAGCGCCTCCTGCTCTCTCCCGCCGCGGTTCGGTTCTTCGTTCTGACGCGGCATGGCCGCCGCATTTCAGCTGATATCATCCTGCCGTGCGAATCGGAATCGACGCGCGCAAGCTCCACGATTTCGGGATTGGGACCTACATCCGCAGTCTCCTGCGGCAGCTTTCGCGACTCGACCAGACCACCGAATTCGTCCTGCTGTCGAGACCCGACGATGCCGCTGCGCTGAAGGCTCTCGGACCGAATTTCCGGCCGGTCGGCGAGACGGCCCGGAACTATTCCCTCGCGGAGCAGATCAAGGTGCCGCTCGCGCTGCGCCGGGAGCGTGTGGATCTGTTCCATGCCCCGCACTACGTGCTCCCGCCGCTCGTCCAGTGCCGTTCCGTCGTGACGATTCACGACTGCATTCACCTGATGTTTCCGCAGTATCTGCCCAACCGGCTGGCGCTGAGCTATGCGCGCTCGTCGATTGTGATGGCGGCGCGGCGGGCAACGCGGGTGCTGACCGTCTCCGAAAGCTCGAAGCGCGACATCCTCAGATTCGTGGACCTGCCGCCGGACAAGATCGACGTCATCCCGAACGCGTACGACGAGCGGTTCTGCGTCGAGCCACACGACGATGAAGTGATCCGCGTTCGCGAACGCTATCAGCTGCAGAACCCGTTCATCCTCTACGTCGGCAACGTCAAGCCGCACAAGAACCTGGAACGGCTGATCGATGCGTTCCATCTGCTGCGGAAGCGCGG
>JBFWPD010000287.1:0-5731 GCA_050250175.1 Vicinamibacterales bacterium | reverse complement strand
ATACCAGCGCGCGGTCTCACCCACGCCCTCCGACAACGACGTCTCGGCACGAAACCCGAGCCGCACGACTGCCCGGTCGGCTGTGCACACGACCCCCTCGCCTCTCAACTCGGCGAATCGTGTCGAGTCGAGTGCCGGCTGCACTCCAAGCCGCCATGCGACGTCTCCACAGCGGGCAAGCGCTCTCAACGCCATCGGCGGCACCTGCAAGGGGCGAAAGCGACGTCCTACAGCCAGGGCGATCGCCTCGAGAAGCACGCGCGCACCGACCGGCGGCGGGCGCGTGAGAAAAAAGGTCTGCCTGTCTGCCCGGTCGGAGAACGCCATCCTGATCCCGAGGACCGCCTCCCTCACGTGAATCAGTGAAAACGAGGCCTGCGGCTCGCTGACCAGTGGAAAGAACCCGCGCGCAGCCATCCGGAAGAGCGGAAGAAATCCGCGGTCGCGAGGACCATAGATCGCAACGGGCCTCACAATCGTCCAGGGCCCCTGGGCGTGTGCCCGGACGACCTCCTCACCGGCCAGCTTGCTGCGACCGTAGGCCGTAACGGGACGAGGTGGATCGTCTTCGGACCTGGGCCTCGCAATCGTGCCGGTGCCGGCGGCCGCCTGACTGGAGATGTACACGAGGCGGGCGCCTGTGCTGTTTGCTGCACCAACGGCCGCACGCGTGCCTCCGACGTTCGTGGCCTCGAACACACGCTCGCTCGGCGCCCTGACGAGCGCTGCGCTGTGAACGAGAACGTCTGCGCCGTCCGCTGCCCGGCTCAACTCGTCCACGTCCAGCGAGGCTTCGACACGCTCCACTCCGCCGGGCGCCGTCCATGGACTTCCCGCCCGCACGATGGCTCGGACGCGCCAGCCTTCCTCGCGGAGTGCCTCGGCGAGGTGTCCGCCAAGAAAGCCGCTCGCCCCGGTGATGGCGACCGTTCCCATGCCTAGTCACACAGCGGCTTGCTGTACAGCCGGTACGTCTTGTAGTGACGTCCACCCGCAGCTTCGATGCCCGCGTTGATCGCGTCGTTGTCTTCGAGCGTCCAGGAGAGCTCGCCTTCGACGTATCGACCGCGACCTCGCTGGTACGTCTCGGCTACCAGCAGCGGGTAGAGGCCTGTGTGGCGAAATTCGGGCCGCACGCCCAGCAGAAACATGCGGCTGCGATTCATGATCGAACGCCGGCGAAGGAAATGCACGATGCCGAACGGAAAGACGCGGCCGCGCATTCGCTTCAGAACCTGATTGGCATCGGGCACCGCAACCGCGCAGCCGACCGCCCGGCCATCGACCTCAGCGAACACGACGATCTCGGGATCGATGATGGGCCGAAGCGTGTCTGCAAGCTGCTTCGCCTCAGCCTCTGTCGGAGGCACGAATCCCCAGTTGTCGCCCCATGCCGCCTGGTAAATCTCCAGAACTACTCCCAACTCTCGCTCGAACGCCGCCTTGTCGAGCGTGCGGAGCGTGACGCCGCTTCGCCTCGCGACGCGTGCCGAGAGCCGGGCGAGGCGCTCCGGCAGTGGCACCCGCAGATCCAGGTGCCACGCAAACAGGTCCTTGAGCTTCGAATAGCCCGCCCCCGCAATCTGATGCTGATAGCCAGCGGGATTGTGCGGCATCAGGACGTATGGATCCGAGTCGAAGCCCTCTACGAGAAGGCCCGCGCTCTCGTTCAGCGAGGGATTGACCGGACCGTACACCGCCACGCTCGCCTTTTGCCGGGCGTGCGACTCGACGGCGGTCAGCAGCGCGGCGGCCGTCTTCCCGTCGGCCGACTCGAAGAAGCCAAACCACGTAATCGCCTGGCGATGGGTTTCGTTGTATGCGCGGTCGTCGATGGCAGCAATCCGTCCCACCACCTCGCCGTGGCGCTCGGCCAGCCAGAGGCGAATGTCTGCGTGTGAGAAGAAGGCATTCCGCGGTGACAGCCGGTGCCGCTCGTCGCGCCGCAGCGGCGGCACCCAGTGGGAGTCGTCCGCGTACATCCGGTATGGCAGGTCGATGAAGGCCGTCACCCGATCGGGTGTCGTCACCTCGACGATCGCGACGTTGTCCGAGGCCGTCACAGACCGGCCAGGAACCGGCGATCGCTCCGGTACTGCCACAGCCATAGCAGACACAAGAGGACGTTCATCGGAATGAGGATGAACGCGAAGAGCCAGTCGAGCTGCTGCATCAGCGCGAGGATCCCGACCGCATAGCGCCGGACGTTGTCGCCGAGCACGTTCCAGCCGCGCACCGGCCAGTAGTACGACGCCCGATATCGCGCGCGGTCCTCTGCACGCACCTGTCCCGAATGGGCGCGGCGGCGCAGGGCCTCTTCAACCTCCGGATGCACCCCGGCCAGGCGGCGCTGGAGCGCACCGTAGATGACGGCGAGCCGCTGCAGCACCGCACGCATACCTGAAGAGCTCTGCGCCGCTGCCTCCGAACGTTGTGCGCCCAGAGTCCCTCTGATGACGCAGCGTGCGTATGAGTCGCGATGATAGTCATACATCTGCGCCTGCATCGCGGCGCTCACGCCGGCAGCTGCGGCCCACAGCAGGATCGACCCAGAGGCGCCCGCGGCCATCGAGGCCAGCGCAACCGCCACGAAGATCGCCACGTGCGTGACATAACCGCTGACGCCATCGAGGATCCGTCCGAGCTCGGACGTGTTGTTGGTCATCCGCGCAAGCTGGCCATCGGCGGAATCGACGACGCCGTGCAGGACGAGCAGGCCGAAGCCAACGAGGGCGAGACGCGGCCAGTACAAGAGCGCCCCGCCCGCGACACCGACCAGCGCAGCGGCAATCGACACCGCGGTGGGAGTCAGCTGTATCAGACGCGCCGCGTGCGCAACGATGTAGCCGAGCCGCCGGAAGAAGTAGATGTCGGCGAGCTCTTCGATCTCGTACGCCTTGTACGCGAGCCCGGATGATCCGGTCACCCGCCTACCTCGTGCGGAACACGACGTCCCAGAGAGGCGACGAAACGCCGAAGTGACGGTCGGGTGCGGCGTAGTGATGGGTCAGGTGGTATTGGCGCAGAAACCGTCCAAGCCGCGTCGGCATCCGTCCGCTGTGGATGAAGTAGTGCACCAGGTCGTAGGTCAGGTAGCCGTGAATGAACCCGGCGAGGACTGGCGCAGAGAACATCCCGAGGACGAATTCAAAGAGAAGGACGAGAAGTGCCGTGATCGGCAGGGTTACCGTCAGCGGCATGACCCACCGGCGCGAGTCGTCTGGATACGCGTGATGCACACCGTGCAGGAGGTACGCCAGGGCGACCTGCAGCCGGCTCGTCGGCGCGTGGTGAAAGGACGCACGATGGACGACGTACTCGAGCAACGACCAGATGAGCAATCCGAGGAGCCAGCCCGCCGCGCTCGCCCAGAGGCCAAGTGATCGGCCCTGCCAGAGGAACCAGACTGACACCGGAACATACACCGCCGTCAGAATCGCCGGATGCGCATAGCTCAGTCGATCGAGCAGCTCCGGATCGAGCAGTGGTGCATGGCCGGGACGGGGCTTCGACCAGTCGGCCACACGGATCGCAATTGGGCCGAGCACCGGAATCTTCTCAGGCGGAAACCGCGCAAACGTGGTGAACCAGTCCGACCGCATGGGCGAGCTCTAGGATAGCCCGGGATGTAGCGTGATGTACACTGCGCTCACTATGCAGACCGCGCGCCGCCGGCTCGTCGTCGCCGGACTGCTGGCGGTCGTCTGCGCCTTCCCCGCATCGGCGTCGGCTGACGGGTTGGCCGAGGACCTGGCAGCCCGTCGCAGCCGGGTCATGGAGCGGCTCGGCCCCGATGCAATGCTCGTCATGTGGAGCGCTCCTCCGCGCACCTATTCCCTCGACATCGACTATCCATACCGGCAGGACAGCAACCTCTACTACCTCACAGGCATCGCGCAGGCCGAAACGGCCCTGGTGCTGATGCCCGGCAACGCGACGAGGAAGGAGATCCTGTTCGTTGCCGACGAGGATCCGGTCACCGAACACTGGGCCGGAGACATTCTCAGCCACGACGAAGCGGCGGAGCGATCCGGTATCTCGACCGTGCTGTCGATCGCCGCGTTCGACCGGTTCATCTCGGCGATGCTGAACCGTGCGCGGTACGGACCCATCGACAGGAAGGAATCGGCGATGTTTTCGGCAGCGGTCGCGGACGGACGTGCGAAAGTCGCGCTTCTCCTCGAGCGGCACGACATGAACGCTGCGCCCTCGCGCGAGCTCGAATTCGCGTCCAAGGTTCGCGACGGCTACGTCGGCATCGCCGTGACGAACGCGCTGGACATCCTCACCGACCTGCGCATGGTAAAGACGCCGTACGAACAGCGCCTGCTCGACCGCAGTCTCGAGATCGCCGGGGAGGCGCTGCGTGCCGGCATGCTGGTGGCACGGCCAGGGGCGTACGAGTACGAAGTGAAGGCGGCGGTCGAAGCCGCGCACGTCGCGGAGGGCGCGTTCGGGTGGAGCTTTCCCTCGATCGTCGGCACCGGACCGAACACGACGGTGCTTCACTATCCGCATTCGCAGAGGCGGATCAGGGACGGAGACCTGGTACTCGTGGATGCCGCTGCCAACTATGAGTACCTGGCCGGCGACCTGACACGCACCTATCCGGCAAGTGGCCGCTTCACTCCCGAGCAGCGGGAGATTTACGAGCTGGTCCTTGCCGCACAGGAGGCGGGCATCAGGGCCGCGGTTCCTGGCGCGACCCTGATGGACGTCCACCAGGCGGCCGTCGATGTCATTCGGGAAGGCCTGCTGAAGCTCGGGCTGATCACGGACGCGACAGGCGAGCAGTATCGCCTCTGGTTCACGCACGGAAGCGTTCACTACATCGGCATCGACGTTCACGACGTCGGCGATCTCGATCGCCCCCTCGAGCCCGGCATGGCGTTCGTGATCGAGCCTGGCATCTACGTCCGCCAGGCGGCGATCGAGTCGCTGAGCCGGACAGAGGGCGGCGTGAAGACGACGGAGGCGATCCAGCCTGCGGTCACCCGGTACCTCGACATGGGGATTCGTATCGAAGACGCGTTCATCCTCGAGCCTGGCGGATTGCGCCGCCTGACGAGTGACGTTCCACGGACCGTGGACGAGATCGAGGCCTTCCTCCAGTGACACGCCGCCGGCTCACCCGCGCTGTCGTCGTCTTCCCCGTCCTGGCCGGGATTCTTTGCGCGACGTCGCCTGCCCTTCGCGCGGCAGAGCCGAGCTTCCTCTGGAGGGTGAGCCGAGGCACGGGGACTTTCTACCTCGCGGGATCCGTGCACATGCTCACCGCCGAGCACTACCCTGTCAGTCCGGCGCTCGACTCGGCGTTCGCCGAATCGGATCTGCTGGTCGAGGAGGTGGACTATCGCGAGATGATGGCGCCCGAGGCGCAGATGCAGATGCTGTCACGCGGCATGTTCCCCGCCGACGGCTCGCTCAAGGGCAGCGTGTCGGCCGAGACCTACGACCTCGTCTCCAGGAGGCTCGCAGGCGTCGGCCTTTCCATCCAGTTGCTCGATCGCTTCAAGCCCTGGCTCGTCGCGTTGACGTTGCTCGGCATGGAATGGCAGCGCGCGGGCTTCGATCAGCGCCTCGGTCTCGACCGGCACTTCTACGATCGAGCCATCGCCGCAGGCATGCCGGTGCAGGCGCTCGAGACGATCGAGTATCAGATCTCGCGATTCGACGGGATGACGGACGCCGAGCAGGATCAGATGCTCGCGTCGACTCTCAAGATCGGAAG
>JBFWPD010000286.1:0-5746 GCA_050250175.1 Vicinamibacterales bacterium | reverse complement strand
ACCCGTCCTGCCTTACCCTTCCCGCCTTTCCCGCCCGTCCCGCCTTTCCTGCCTTACCCGCCCGTCCCGCCCGTCCTACTGCGCCAGCGCTCCGTCTGCGGTGCGGACCTCGACCAACCCCAGATTAAGCGCCTGCAACGCGCTCCGGATCTGCGATGCGTCGCCAACGGCGACGACGATGAGCCGCTCCGGATCGAGATGGCGGCGCGCAGCGTCCATTGCCTGCTCCGCGGTGACTGCGGCGATCCTCGCGTTGATCCTCGTGTAGTAGTCCAGCCCCAGATCGTAGATGTAGGTGTTGGCCGTGCTCGCCGATGCGTTCTCGCTGTTCTCGAACTCCGACGGAAGCGAGCGAACGATGGAGTCTTTGGCGAGGGCGAGCTCCTCAGGCGACAACGGCTCCGCGCGCATCCGTTCGACTTCGCGAAGGATCTCCGTCACCGCGGGTGCCGTGACGTCGGTGCGGATTCCCGAGGCGACAAGGAACGGCCCCGCCAGGCGCCGGAACAGGAACTGCGAGCGGGCGCCGTACGTATACCCGTGCTGCTCGCGCAGATTCAGATTGATCCGGCTCGAGAACAGACCTCCCAGCGCTTCGTTCATCACCAGCACTGATTCGTAGTCCGGCGCCGCCCGCGGCAAGCCAATCGACGCCACTCGAACTTGCGTCTGCTGTGCGCCTGGACGATCGACGAGCACCAGACGCGCCCGGGTTGTCGTCGGGCTGCCGACCTCGGGCGCCGACGCGTCGCCGCGCCTCCAACTCCCGAAGGCCCTGTCGACCATCGGGCGCAATTCCTCCACCGAGATCGATCCCGAGACGATGAGCGCCGCGTTGTTCGGGACGAAGTGCTCCGCCCAGAACGCCCGCATGTCGTCGCGGGTCATCGCACGATTCGAGGCTTCGGTGCCGAGGTCAGTGTAGCCGTACGGATGCGATGTGCCATACAAGGCAGCGAACATCACGTTGTTCGCCACCGCCCCCGCGTTGTCGCGCTGCTGCTGCAGGGCCGCGAGGCGGCTCGCTCGCTGCCGTTCGACTTCTTCGGCCGGGAACGATGGATTGAGAATCACGTCGGCCATGACGCCAAGCAGATCCGGGAAGGTCCGCCCGAGAGAGACGGATGACACCTGCGTCGCGTCCATCGTGGCCGTGGTCGACAACGACGCACCGAGCTGTGAGACCTGGTCGGCGATCTCGAGCGCCGCGCGTGTGGCCGTCCCCTCGTCGAGCATGGCTGCCGTGAAGTTTGCGAGCCCGGGTTTGTCGTCCGGATTGGCCGCGCCTCCCGACTTCACGACGAGATTGGCCGACACGATCGGCAGCGCCTGCCGCTCGTTGACCATCACCGTCAACCCGTTGGGCAGCTCGAAGGACTGCGGTACTGGCACCTGCAGCGTTCTCGCGGCACCCGGTGCGGGAGGCTTTGCGCGCCAGGGTTCGTCGGCGTTGACGCCCTCGCCCGTCCCCGTGCTGGGTGCTGCCGGTGCTGGAGTGGGCACTACCTCCGCCAGCTGCTGCTCTCCAGGCACTCCGTGCACGACGACGCGCGCTGTCGGTTGGAGCTCCTCCTTGACGAAAGCCTGCACCGCAGCCGGCGTGACCGCACGCATCCGCCTGATGTCGTCGTCGAGGTAGCCGGGATCGCCGACGTGATGGTTATAGAGCTGCAGGCGGTCGGCGACGCCACCAAAGCCACCCAGCCGCTCGAGGCCGCGAACGATCTGCGTCTCGATCGTGTTCAGGCCGCGATCGATCTCAGATTGAGCCGGTGGTGTCGACCGCAGCGCGTTCAGCTCGGCATCAATCGCCTGCTCCAGTTCCTCGGCCGTGTGTCCCGGGCGGGCCGTCGCGCGGATCTCGAAAACCGATCCGAGCTGGAGCGAGTACTGCGAAGCGGTGACGTCCTGGGCGATCTGCTTCTCGTAGACGAGGCTGCGGTACAGGCGGCTCGAGCGTCCCGTTCCGAGAATGAATGCGGCGATGTCCCCTTCCGCGTCGCCCGGCTCGAATGCCCGCGGCGTAAGCCACCCCATGTAGACGCGCGGCAGCTCCACGCGGTCCTGAACGACGGCCCGCCGTTCCGCTGTGATCGGCGGGGTTTCGACGGAAGGCTTGCGAACCGGCTCGCCCCTCTTCAGCGTGCCGAAGTACTTCTCGACCAGCGCCTTCGTCGCGTCGGGATCGATGTCGCCGACGATCGCGATTGTCGCGTTGTTCGGCGCGTAGTAGAGCCGGAAGAAGCTCCTGACGTCTTCCAGATTCGCGGCCTGAATGTCCGCGTGCGACCCGATGATCGAGGCGTAGTAGGGATGAGTCTGCGGAAAGAGGTTGTGATACAGCGCCTCCTCCACAATCCCGTAGGGTTGGTTCTCGACGCCCTGCCGCCGCTCGTTGCGGACGACGTCCTGCTGGTTGGACAGCTTCGCCTGATCGACCTCCTCGAGAAGGAACCCCATGCGATCCGATTCCAGCCACAGCGCGAGCTCCAGCTGATCGGATGGCACGGTCTCGAAGTAGTTCGTCCGGTCGAAATCGGTCGTGCCGTTCACGGCGCTCCCGCCAGCCCCTTCGAGCAGACGGATGTGCGAGTCGCCGGTCACGTGGCTGGACCCCTGGAACATCATGTGCTCGAAGAGGTGCGCGAAGCCGGTCCGGCCAGGCTCCTCGTTGGCCGGACCGACGTGGTACCAGACGTTCACCGCGGTGAGCGGTAGACGATGATCCTCGGAGAGGATCACCTCGAGTCCATTGTCGAGTGTGTACTTCTCGAACTCGATCGTAGGAACGTCGTTGGACTGCGCAGAGACGTTGGTGTCAGCTACGCCGCACGCGGGGAGCACGACCAGCGACGCAGCGAGGCCGAGATAGCCGGACCACAGGACGCTCAGTTTCATCAGGGCCCTCAGGGTATGACTATAACTTGTCAGGCTTCGGGCTTCGGGCTTCAGGATCCAGGCTCCAGGCTTCAGGCTCCAGGCTCCAGGCTTCGGGCTTCGGGCTTCGGGGTACAGGCTCAGGCTTCGGGCTCGGACAGGACCTGCGGATTCGCCGGGGCGGTTGGGCTCGGCGTCCAGACTGCAAGTCAGTTCCTTGAGGTTCTTCTTCGTGTCTTCGTGCCTTCGTGTCTTGGTGCTTTCGTGCCTTGAGGCCCCGGCACACTTATGAGCTTGCGCTCTACAGCACGCTCTCGTTTGACAGGATATCGGGCAGTGTGATTTCCTACCTCATTCATCTCGATGCGCCACATCACCATCCTCACCGCCGGCGGGCACAGTGGTCGGCCGGAAGGCCGCCGTGCAGGAGTGATGTAGGCAGCATTCCATTCCCGAGCTTTTGAAGGGGCCATCACTCAGCGAGTGATGGCCCTTTTTGTTTTGCCCCACCCAGGAGGTTCACGATGTCAGCCGCGGCGGCGATAGAGACAGAGAACCTCGGCCGCACCTACCGCGTGCGCCAACGCGGAGCGCCGCTCAAGGAGCTCGTGGCGCTTCGCTCTGTCGATCTCCGCGTCCCGCGAGGCGAGCTGTTCGGCCTCCTCGGGCCCAACGGAGCGGGCAAGACGACGCTCATCAAGATTCTGACGACCTTGCTTGCGCCGACTTCAGGGCAGGCAAAGGTCGCCGGCTACGACGTCGCGCTCGCGCCGCGCTCCGTCCGTCCGCTGATCAACCTCGTGTCTGGCGGTGAGACCTCGGGCTACGGGCTGCTGACCGTGCGCGAAAACCTCTGGCTCTTCTCGCAGTTCTACGGGCTTGGCTCGCGCGAAGCCAACCGTCGTATCGCGGAGCTGCTGGACGTGATGCACATGTCCGACCGCATGCATACGAAGTCCTCCGAGCTCTCGACCGGCATGCGGCAGAAGATGAACATCGTCCGCGGCTTCCTGACGGACCCCGAGGTGCTCTTCCTCGACGAACCGACGCTCGGGCTCGACGTCGGGAGCTCGCGCGACGTTCGCGACTTCGTGCGCGGATGGATGAAGGAGCGGGAGTCGCGGACGCTGCTCCTCACCACGCATCACATGGCGGAAGCCGACGCGCTCTGCGACCGCATCGCCATCATCAACGGCGGCCGGGTACTCGCGTGCGACACACCGGCGAGGCTGAAACGGCGCCTGCAGCAGGACGCGATATTCCGTCTCGAGACGACGGCGCTCAATGGCCTCGGCATTGACACGATTGCCGCGATTCCAGGAGTCCGTCATGCATCGCTCAGCCTTGGAGAGGGCAAGGACGAGATGGAGCTGGCGCTCGAGCAGGAGCGGGTGATCGGTGCCGTGATCAATGCACTCGAGCAGCAGGGCGTCGGCCTGATTGCGCTCACGAAGCGCGAGCCGACGCTGGAAGATGTGTTCGTTGATCTCGTTGGACGGAGCATGGCCGACGTGGAGAAGGGCGATGTGCTCGAAGCCGCTGGTTAAGGACACCGGCTGGCGGCTCTTCGTCCGCACGATCGTGGCGCGCGCCTACCCGCGCGTCATCGGGGGGATCCGCGAAAAGACCTGGATCCTGTTCGACGTGCTGCTCCCGATGGTGCCGCTCGTGGCCTACGGCTTCATGTACGAAGCCATGGGCGCGCCCGGCTCGTTCATCGGGTTCGTCGTGCTCGGCGGCGCGATGATGGCCTTCTGGCTCAACATGCTGTGGGCAATGGCGCTGCAGTTCTACTGGGAGAAGGAAACGGGCAACCTCGCGCTGTATCTGATCGCGCCAGCTTCTCTCAAGGCCATCCTGCTGGGCATGGCGTTCGGCGGGATGATCTACTCCTCGATACGCGCCATCGCCATCGTCGGCGCCGCGACGTGGCTGTTTGGAATCGACTACGAGGTGACTGATCCGGCGATGCTGGCGATCGTGTTCGTCGTGACGCTTGCCGCGCTCTATGGGCTGGGAATGGCGTGCGCCTCGCTGTTCCTGTTCTTCGGACGCGGGGCGTTCCACGTCATCGGCCTGGCGCAGGAGCCCGTCTATCTCGTGTCGGGTGTCTATTCGCCGCTGCGGACCCTGCACTTCTGGGTGGCTGCCGGCGCGAGCGTGCTCCCCATCACGCTGGCAATCGACGCGATGCGACAGCTGCTCTTCGCGGGCAGCCGCGGCCTCGGCTTCCTTGACGTCCGGATCGAGCTCGCTCTACTCGTCATTCAATGTGTCGTGTTTCTCGCAGCCGCGGCCGTCCTCCTCGCCTACATGGAGCGGCGCGCGGTTGCCGAGGGAAAGTTGACGCAAAGCCGTGCCTGACGCCGCGCTGGCGCTACCCGAATCGTGGCGGTCGTTCCGCACAGCCGCGTGGCTTGGCTGGCAGATCGAGTCGAACTGGACCAGGCCGCACCTGTTCGCCCTGTATGCGATCGCCAAGCCGCTCGCCGCAGCCGGCATCATCGTGATGATGTACGCCGCCATTTCCGGAGGGACGTTCACGACGCCGGTCTTTGCCTACGTGTATCTGGGCAGCACGTTCTACGGGTATGTCGGCGCGGTCATGACCGGCATGGCCTTCTCCGTGATCGAAGATCGCGAGCGGTACAGCATGCTGCGAGCCATCTACGTCGCGCCGGGCGACTTCAGGTGGTATCTCGTCGGCCGCGGAGTCGCGCGATTCATGACGGCGTCCGTGTCCGTGGCCATCACTCTGACCGTTGGTGTTGTCTTTCTGGATCTGCGAATCAACCCGGGAACGATAAACGTCGCGTCGTTCCTGCTGGCGATGCTGCTCGGCATGGTGATGCTGGCAGCATTGGGCCTC
>JBFWPD010000285.1:0-5753 GCA_050250175.1 Vicinamibacterales bacterium | reverse complement strand
GGCGTGGAACCTGGGTATGACGATTCAGTGTGCAGGACCGCTGGCGGACGCGCTCGGTTCAAACACGTTCGTCAATGTACCCGCCGAGGGACGGGCACCTGATTTCCTGTCGCTCGCAGGCGAACAGCCCGGAGTCGCAGTCCCCATCCTCGCCGGTGGGGAAGCCGTGGCCATTCTCTACGCCGATCGCGGAGGCGACGCATCGCTCAACGTCTCCGAAATGGAAAGCGGACCGGACTGGCATGCGCCGATCCAGCTGCTCGCGCGACACGCCGGCCGCTGCCTCGAAGCGATCACGGCCCTTCGTGCGGCCCGTCTCATCGCCTCACAGATAGCCTGGCTCGAGACACCTGCTGCCGACGTTCCGGGTCCCTCGCCGCAGCGCGAGCACGACGATGAGATGGCGCGTCAGGCAGCGCACCGATACGCGCGCCTGCTGATTTCAGAGATCAAGCTCTATCACGAGGATGCGATCGCCGCCGGCCGCCGCGAAAGGGACCTGCTCTCGAGGCTTGGCGGAGAGATCGCGCGCGCACAGGCCTTGTATGAGGAGCGTGTGCCCGAGCCGATTCGGCGGTCCACCGACTTCTTCCGCGCCGAGGTGGTGAAGACGCTGGCGGGCGGAGACGAGGGACTGGTCGAACACAGACACTCGAAATGAGGAATTGGGAATCAGGAATTGGGAATGGAAACGCAGTGAAGTCGCCGGGCACCCGATGTCGCGCTGAGGCTCGGCGGTGACGACTCTTCGCTGGGGCATCGTCGCATGCGCGGCGGCGTCGGTGGCTGTGATGCAGCCGCTCGCGCTGCAGCGCGATGGTGCGACAGGCCTCGTCAGCACGTCGGTGGTGTTGTCGCCGACCGACCATCCGGTGCTGTCCCGCCACGCGACCGATCTCTGGCTTGCGCCAGACGCCGCACGCGACGTACCCGCATCCCGGCCGATCGCCGAGTTCGCGGCAGCCATGGATCTCGCCGACGACGAGAGCTACGACAAGGCGCTCCCGCTGCTGCAGGCGCCGTCCGTACGGCAGGGCGTACTGCGCGACTACGCCATCTACTACGCGGCGCTGGCGGAGCTCCGTCTCGGTCGGCCAGCCGAGGCGCGCGTGGCTCTCCAGCAGCTGCAGCAGCATCCACTCGTCGGACATCTCTCTGAGCTCGCCGCGCTCGCCGAGGCGGAGTGCGCGGTCGCTCTTCACGACTATGCGGGCGCCGCCAGTCTCTATGAGCGAGTGACGGCGGGAAAGCCTGCAGACGTGAACGATGTCCTGATGCGGCTTGGGACGGCTGCGAAGACGGCCGGTGACTTCGACAAGGCGCGGGATGCATTCGGGCGCGTGTATTTCGACGCGCCGGCGAGCGAGCTCGCCGCGCTTGCCGAGCAGGAATACGACGCGCTGCCCAATGTGGAAGTCATCACGCCGGGCTCGCCACGTGTCGCTCGTGAACTGGCCCGGGCCGAGCGACTCTATGGGCAAGGCGCATATCCAGAGGCACGCGCGGCGTTTCAGAAGATCGGCAGGAGCGCGCCGCCAGCCGATCGCGATCTCGTCCGCCTGCGCCTGGCGCAGATCGACTATCACACCGGACGCGCCCGGCAGTCGCGGCCGGTGCTGCAGTCGATCAGCCAGACGGGGCCGCGGCCGGGAGAGGCGCTCTACTTCTATGCGAGAGCGTCGAGGAATGCCGGCGATCATCCTGCCTACATCCAGAGCATCCGTCGCGTCGTCGAACGCTTCCCGGGCGAGCCCTGGGCCGAGGAGGCGCTGAACAGCCTCGCCACTCACTACATCCTCGTCAACGACGACGATGCGGCCGATGGGGTGTTTCGGGAGCTGTACGCGAAGTATCCGCGGAGCGTCCATGCGGCGCGCGCGGCGTGGAGAGCGGGCTGGCGCGCGTATCGTCAGAAGCGGTTCGGCGAGACGGTCGCATTCTTCGATCACGCGGCCGCGGATTTTCCGCGCTCCGACTACCGTCCGTCGTGGTTGTACTGGGCCGGACGCGCGTATGAACAGCTCGGTCAGGAGGATCGCGCGACCGAGCGCTTCATGCTGACGGCGGCCGACTATCTGAATTCGTACTACGGCCGATTGGCGATGCAGAGACTCGACGGCCAGCGCCCCGTGCCGCGCGTCGTCTCGGATACGCCGGGCGTGTCGCCCCAGCCGCGTCCGAACGATCCGATCGTTCGCGCCCTCATCGAGGCGCGCCGCTACGACGATGCAATTGGTGAGCTGCGGTTTGCTGAGCGGATGTGGGGCGAGTCGCCCTCGCTGCGCGCCACGATCGCCTGGATCCAGCGCCGCCAGGGCCAGGACAGAGTGGGGCAGGAGCAGTTCGATCTGCTGCGCGGCTCGATCACGACCATGCGCCGCGCCTATCCGCAGTTCATGGCGTCGGGAGGCGAGCTTCTGCCGCGGGAGGTTCTGACCCACATCTTTCCGCTCTCGTATTGGGACCTGATTCAGAAGTACGCGAAGGAACGGAACCTCGAGCCCTTCCTCGTCGCCGCGCTGATGGCGCAGGAGTCGACGTTCGTGCCGGCCATCCGGTCGTCGGCCGGCGCGGTGGGGTTGATGCAGCTGATGCCGGGGACTGCGCGGCCGCTCGCCCGCAAGCTGGGGCTCACATATTCCAGCCGCCTGCTGACCGACCCGGAAGCCAACATCAGGATGGGAACCACGTACCTCGCGGACAAGATCGCCGAGTTCGGCGAGCTCCACCTCGCGCTCGCGAGCTACAACGCCGGAGAGAATCCCGTGCGGCGCTGGAAGGCCGAGCGCCCCAACGTCCCCCAGGACGAGTTCATCGACGACATTCCGTATCCTGAGACGCAGAACTACGTGAAGCGAATCCTCGGCACGGTCGAGGACTACCGGCGGCTGTATGGACAATGAGATCGGGGAATCTTGGAATCTGCAAATCTGGAGAGTGTCCAGGGTCCGCGTCCTAGAGTCGCCAAGAACGATTTCAAGATTTCCAGGTTTGTAGATTTCCAGATGCGAATCTCCTCCAAGACGTCCCGCTTCACCGAGTCCGTCATCCGCGAGATGACTCGTCTCAGCAATCAGTACGGCAGCGTGAACCTGTCGCAGGGATTCCCTGACTTCCCGGCGCCGGCGATCTTGAAGGAAGCGGCGTGCGCGGCCGTGATGGCCGACGTCAATCAGTACGCCGTGACGTGGGGCACGAAGGCGTTTCGAGAGGCGATCGCCGCGAAGTTCACGCGTCAGTACGGCTTGCCGGTGGAAGCGGACACGCAGGTGACCGTGTGCTGCGGCTCGACCGAAGCGATGATGGCGACGATGATGGCCATCATCGATCCGGGCGACGAAGTCGTCGTCTTCGAGCCGTACTACGAGAATTACGGCCCCGACGCGATCCTGTCAGGCGCGACGCCGAGGTTCGTGACGCTTCGCGAGCCTGACCGGGCCGGCCCGGATGGACAGCAGTGGACCTTCGATCCGGACGAGCTCGCCGCGGCGTTCAACAAGCGAACGCGCGCGATCATCATCAACTCGCCGAACAATCCGACGGGGAAGGTGTTCACTCGTGAGGAGCTCGAGGTCGTCGCCGCTCTCTGCCGCAAGTGGGACGTGGTGGCCGTGTCGGACGAAATCTACGAGCACATTCTCTACGACGGTCTGAAACACGTCCCGATCGCCACCATCGACGGAATGGCCGATCGGACCGTCACGATCAACAGCTTGTCGAAGACCTACAGCGTGACGGGATGGCGTGTGGGCTGGACGATCTCGCCGCCTGCGTTGACGGGCGCGATCCGGAAGGTTCACGACTTCCTCACGGTTGGCGCGGCAGCGCCTCTGCAGGAAGCCGGGACGGTGGCGCTGTCCCTGCCCGGGCGGTACTACGACGAGCTTGCGGCCGCGTACACGAAACGGCGCAACCGCCTGCTCGACATCCTGCGCGAACGCCTCTTCGTGCCGTACACGCCAGGCGGCGCGTACTACATCATGACGGACATCACGGCGTTCGGCTTCCCGGACGACGTGTCATTCGCACGATATCTGGTGAAGGAAGCCGGAGTCGCAAGCGTGCCTGCCAGCAGCTTCTATCGCAACCCCGTCGACGGACGCACCAAGGTGCGATTCTGCTTCTGCAAGCGCGACGAGACGCTCGACGAAGCGGGACGGCGCCTTGCGGCGATGGCGCCTCAGTACCTCGCCACGCCGCCGAAATAGAAGCCCTTCAGCCTGAAGTCGCCGAAGTCGCCCTCAGTGGTGTAGCCGAGGTCGAACGAGCGGTATCCGATCTGCGCGCCGAAGCTGTTCGTGAAGTTCACGGTGCCGTAGAAGTCGATGTCGACGTAGCTGCCTGTCGTGTCCTCGATCAGGCTCTCGGGCAGCTTGAATCCCGTGATCTCGCCGGTGATGGAGACGTTCGGAACCGGGTAGACACGGAAGATGCCGCCGAGCGCCGGGATCGGCGCCGCCACGTGAGCGAACTCCCTCAGGAACGCGGTGTTCAGCTCGGCTCGCACGTCGGTGTGCTTGAAGTCGATGACGAACCCGCCGAAGCCGCGGGGCAGCACGAGAAAGTCGAACTCATAGCCGAACCGGTACACCTTCCAGTCGAGCACCGAGTCGACTTCGACGCCGACCTCGTAGGCCTGGCCGTTGAACACGATGCGGCGCGTGAGGACCGCCGACTGCGTGAAGTTCATCGGGATGTACTGGAACCGGAACTTGTGGCGCCGGGCTGGACGCAGCGTGACATGCAGCTCGGTGAAGCGCTGGTCGGTGAGGCCGAGGTCGTCCTTGAAGTCGATCACGTTGCCGATGATGCCCAGCGACTCGCTCGAGATCTGCATCTCGGCCCCGGGACTCCAGAAGCCGGCCTGCGCCTCGATGTGGTACCGCTCGCCGGTGGGGACGTCGCCCTCCTCGTCGAGCATCGGCCGGGGCTGGAACTGCGCGAATGAAGGAGTGGCCCACAGGAGGAGAGCGGCCAGGATGGCGTACACACGCCAGGCAGAATGATTCGTTTTCATGATCACTGGTTCGTTGGCGAATGAAACTGTTGGGCTCGCTGGGACGGCCCGGCTTGGGAAGGGGTTTGAGAATAGCACACGATTCCCCGTAAAGAGCCCATAGATTTGGAGTTGGCCGGCGTCGATCGGCAAAGAACGGGCCTCGCTGGGATGACCCCAGACTCCGTTTATCGGCTCCAACCGAACCTGTCGCTATACTCGAAGGCAGCATGGCGGTCCGGCGTCTCCTGCGGTACCTCACGCCCTACCGATCCCAGTTTGCCGGCGGTCTCGTATGCGTGGTCATCACGACGGCCATCGCGCTCACCGGCCCGGTGGTCCTGCGCTTCGCCGTGGACGACCTGACGCGGGAAGTCACGACCGGCAAGCTCGTGATGTACGGCGGGCTGCTGCTGGGCATCGGGATTGTCAGCGGCTTCTTCCGGTTCCTCATGCGCAAGGTGCTGATCGGCGCGTCGAGGCACATCGAGTACGACATCCGGAACGACTTCTTCGCCAATCTCCAGCGGCAGCCGGCGTCTTACTTCCAGCACCATCGCACGGGCGATCTCATGTCGCGCGCGACGAGCGACCTGAACGCCGTGCGCATGATGATCGGCCCCGCCGTGATGTACTCCTCGAGCACGGTCCTCGCCTTCGTGTCGGCGCTCGTCCTGATGGCGTCGATCGACGTGCGGCTCACGCTCTGGGCGCTCGTCCCGCTGCCGCTCGTGTCCATCTCGGTCAAGTACTTCGG
>JBFWPD010000284.1:0-5793 GCA_050250175.1 Vicinamibacterales bacterium | reverse complement strand
TGTCCTCGAAGGGATTGTGCGAAGCGGAGATCATCACGCCGACGTCGAAGCCGGCTTCGCGAGTCAGATACGCCACTGCCGGCGTCGGAACGACGCCCACCGACGCAACACGCGCCCCCTCTCCCGCCGCTCCGGATGCCAGCGCACGCTCGAGCCAGTCTCCGGACTCTCGTGTGTCCCGCCCGACGAGCATCCGCAGAGGAACCTCGCCGTGTCGAAGGACGCGGACGATCGCGCCGCCCACGCGCTGAACCGTGGCAACGTCGAGCGGCGCTGTCCCTGCGGTGCCTCGAATGCCATCGGTGCCGAAGAGACGGGGAATAAAGACCTCAGTGTCGGACATGGTCCAACGCGGCTCGCTTCACGGCGTCCTCGAGGAGACGGGCCGAACCTGGACCCTGACGGTCGCGCGACCAGGAGTCTTCAGCCGAAGGGAAGAATCTGTAAAGCCCAGGGTGACGCTGGCACTGACGGTGTCCGTCGCGCCGTTCACGCTGACCGTCTCGGTGAGAGCCTCTTTTGCCTCGGCGACCGCACTCGCCGGACCGACAACCTCCACCGTTTCAGGCTCAGAGGTAATCGCCACGACTTCGAATCCCGGGGCCGGCTCCCCCTCGACGAGCGGTACGACCGGCACCTCCCGTGATGTCGACGGCTCGAATTCCATGGCGACTGTGGCAGGCACGACCTGGACGACCTGGATCCCGAAGGGCGCCTGGACGTTCTCCGGTGTGACCTGGAAGAGGCGTCGGCCCGCCGTGGCGGCACGGAGGTCGACCACGGCCATCATCTCCCCGCCCGTCATCCGGCTCACGGTTCCTGCCGCACCCCTGATCCGGACATCGACGTCGCTCGGCGGTTCGCCGACCAGTTCGAGGCCCTGCGGGAACTCCTGGAACTGCAAGGGCACGCGAAGTCCGCGCTCGACCGTTTCCTCGCCGGCGACGATCAGCCAGATGAAGACTGCCAGCACGATCGACACGATCTTCAGACCGATGTGCCGGAAGGGCCAGACCTGAGGCATCAGGCGTACTGCTCTCTCGACGATCGGCGCGCAGACGCCGTGCTGCCGCGTGTCATGAGCTCGCGCAATCGTCTGGTCAGCGCTTCAGGCGTGAGCTCGCGCTCGATGCTGCCGTCGGCCACGAGCGCCATCTTGCCTGTTTCCTCTGAGACCACGACAGCCAGCGCGTCGTTCTCCTCGGTCAACCCGACAGCGGCCCGATGACGCGAGCCGAGGTCCTTGCTGAGGCGGGGGTTGACGGTCAGCGGCAGGAAGCAGGCCGCGGCTGCCACGCGGTCGCCCTGGATGATGACCGCGCCGTCGTGCAGAGGAGAAGCGGTCTGGAAGATGCTTACCAACAGATCGTAGGTAAGGATGGCATCCATGGGGATACCGCCCTCGATATAGTTCCTCAGGCCGATCTGCCGTTCGATGGCGATGATCGCGCCCACCCGCTTGGACGAGAGCATGCTCGCCGCCACCACAATCTCCTCGATCGTGTCCTCGGCCGCTTCGTCCTTCTCGAAGTACCGGAAGAACGGCGCCCGCCCCAGGTGTGCGAGCGCTCGCCTGATGTCGCTCTGGAAGAGAACGATGACGCCGAACGCCAGGTAGACGGCGAAGTTGCGAATGAGCCAGTTGACCGTCGCGAGATTGGCCCATTCCGAGATGTAGAAGAGCGCGACGAGCATGCTGCTGCCGAGGACCATCTGCACGGCGCGCGTGCCCCTGATCAGCTTCAACAGCTCGTAGATGATTACCGACACCACGACGATGTCGGCGGCATCGCGCCAGTCCATGGAAGGCCACGACAGCCAGTCGGTGAACGCCGTCACGCGCGCCCTCGTCCTTCCCTGGCAGGCTCGACGCCCGCGCTGCGGATTGCCTCGGCCACTCGTGCCACCTGCACCATCTCGCTCACCGCATGGACACGTACGACATGGGCGCCATTGAGCACCGCCGCTGCGACCGCCGCCGCGGTGCCCCAGTCGCGCTCGTGCGGCGGCCGCTCTCCGAGCGCATCCCGCATGAATGACTTGCGCGACGGACCAACCAGAAACGGCCGCCCCAGCCGCGCCGCGAGCTCCGGCAGGCGCGCCAGCACACCATAGCTGTGCGCTGCACGTTTGGCAAACCCGATTCCCGGATCCAGGACGACCTGCGCTGCCGCCACGCCTGCGGCCTCGGCCCGCCTCAGCGCGTCGCGCAGTTCGCTGGCGACTTCGTCGATGACGTCCTCATACTCCGCGCCGGCATACATGTCAGACGAGCGTCCGCGCGTGTGCATCAGGATGAGCGCCGCACCGGTCTCGGCCGCGACACGTCCCAACTCGGGTTCGTAGAGCAGACCGCTTACGTCGTTGACGAGCCGGGCTCCGTGCACGATCGCTTCGCGCGCCACGGCTGCCTTGTAGGTATCGATGCTGATCGGTATCGACAGACGGCCCGCCAGCGCTTCGATGACAGGAAGGACGCGGGCCGACTCCTCATCGGCTGATACAGCCTCAGCGCCCGGCTTGGTGGACTCGCCGCCGATGTCGATCAGGTCCGCGCCATCGGCCTGCATCCGCAGAGCGGTCTCGACAGCACGAGCCACGTCCGGGCCGCCGGCGGTCACGATCGGGACTGGATTGGCGAAGGAATCGGGCGTGATGTTGAGCACGCCCATTACGAGCGGACGCTCTCCCAGCCGCAGCGTCCCGCGCGGCAGGGAGAGCGTGTAGAGCGGTCGATCGGGGAGCGGCGACGCCTACTCCTGCGTGATCGGCTTGTTCAGTGCGGGAACGAGGGGCGTCCGCTCTTTCTGACGGGGACGGTCCGTGTCTTCGCCGGGCGACGACATCGCCGCGGCAGCCGCCTGCGGTTCGTCGATTGGCAGTCCGGCCGCCAGACGGCGGACCTGTTCGGCGTCGAGCACCTCGCGCGCGAGCAGGGCTTCAGCCATCTTCTCCAGCTTCTCCCTGTTCTGCGACAGCAGCGAGTGCGTGCGCTCGTAGTTCGTCGTCACGAACTGCTTGACCTCGTGATCGATCTTGAGCGCGGTGTCCTCGCTGTAGTCCTGGTGCTGCGCGATCTCGCGGCCGAGGAAGATCTGCTCTTCCTTCTTGCCGAAGGTCAGCGGGCCGAGCGCATCGCTCATGCCCCACTCGCACACCATGCGCCGCGCGAGATCCGTGGCGCGCTCGAGGTCGTTGCCGGCGCCAGTGGTGATCGAGTTCATCGTGATCTCCTCGGCGATGCGGCCGCCGAGCAGAATCGCGATCTGGTCGTTCAGGTAGTCGCGCGAGTAGTTGTGCTTCTCATCCACGGGCAGCTGCTGCGTGAGGCCGAGCGCCATGCCACGCGGAATGATCGTCACCTTGTGAATCGGATCGGCGTACGGCAGAAGGACGGCAATCAGCGCGTGACCCGCCTCGTGCACCGCCGTGATGCGCTTCTCCGCATCGCTGATGATCATCGAGCGCCGCTCGGATCCCATCAGCACCTTGTCCTTCGCGAACTCGAAGTCGTGCATGCGCACGACCTTCTGGTTGTAGCGGGCCGCGTTGAGCGCCGCTTCGTTCACCAGGTTCGCGAGGTCCGCGCCCGAGAAGCCCGCCGAGCCGCGCGCCAGCACCGCCACATCCACGTCGTCGGCCATCGGAATCTTGCGGGTGTGAACCGACAGGATTCCTTCGCGGCCCTTGACGTCGGGGCGGTTGACGACGATGCGGCGGTCGAACCGGCCGGGACGAAGCAGCGCCGGGTCGAGCACGTCGGGACGGTTCGTCGCCGCGACGAGGATGACGCCTTCGTTCGACTCGAAGCCGTCCATCTCGACGAGCAACTGATTCAACGTCTGTTCGCGCTCGTCGTGTCCGCCACCAAGGCCCGCTCCACGATGCCGGCCGACGGCGTCGATTTCGTCGATGAACACGATGCAGGGCGCGTTCTTCTTGCCCTGTTCGAAGAGGTCACGAACCCGCGAGGCTCCGACGCCGACGAACATCTCGACGAAGTCCGACCCGCTGATCGAGAAGAACGGAACGTTGGCCTCGCCCGCGACGGCGCGCGCAAGCAGCGTCTTGCCTGTTCCCGGAGGCCCCATGAGCAGCACGCCCTTGGGAATACGCCCGCCGAGCTTCTGGAACTTCTGGGGCTCCTTGAGGAACTCGATGATCTCCTGGAGCTCCTCCTTGGCCTCGTCGACGCCCGCAACGTCCTTGAATGTGACCTTCTTCTGGGTGCTCGAAGAGAGCTTCGCCTTGCTCTTGCCGAACGACAGCGCCTTGTTGCCGCCGCTCTGCATCTGGCGCATGAAGAAGATCCAAAAGCCGATGATGAGCAGCAGGGGTGCCCAGGAGTACAGCAGCGTCGCCCATGGGCTGGCCGTATCGGGCTCGGTGTCGACGACGATGTTCCGCTCGAGCAGGCGGTTGGCCAGCGCCTCGTACTGGGTGGGCGCGTAGGTGCGGAACGACTCGTTCGAAGTGGTGGTTCCCCGGATCTCCTGCCCCGTGATCACGACGCGGGCAATCTGGCCCGCCTCGACCTGAGACATGAACTCGCTGAAAGTCACCGACTGGTCGTTCTGCTGGAATCGGGTCGACACGTTCCAGATCAGTACCCCGACGACCACGAGTACCATCCAGAAGAGCAGACTCTTCAACGTCGAGTTCAAGCAAGGCCTCCCAAGGGCTTAAGTCTCAAGACTAGCACGGGTTGCGCGGGGTCAGTTACACGAAAGTCCTCGCTGACACAGTGCCCGGCCACCCACACGATCCGATCCAACTCATCGACGACCAGTGGAACGCGCCGGCGGTCGGCCCGCGGCACCTTCCGATCAACGAAGTAGTCCTGCAGCTTCTTCCGGCCGCCCAGTCCGAATGGCCGGAACTTGTCTCCCGGCCGCCATCCCCGCACCGCCAGAAAGTTAGACCCCGGCATCCGGACGACCGCCTCTGCCGTACCAGGAAGTACTGCATCATGGGTGCCGCCCGCCGGCTGCACCCGCCCCCCAGGGATCCAACAAGCCGAAGGCGTCGCCGACACGAAAACGCCGGCCTCGCGCACACTCGCCTGACCCGGAATCGTCAGCGGGTACCAGAACGGCTCGTCCGCCGGTTCACCAGACGTGAAGGCGTCACTGGTTAAGACGATCTCGACGCCAACCCGTTGCACCCGCTGGCCAGGAAGATCGACAGGGCCAACCGCTCCTTCAAGGAGCTCCAGGACGTCCTCGACATGCGAAAGCGCGATCGGCCTTCCGCCGGCGATCTCGTTGAGCGCTTCCCAGAGAACGGTCCGTCTCAGAGCGAGTGGCAGTCCCTCGAGTCGTACTGTGTCCAGGCGGATCTGTCCATCTTCCCTCCGGGAAATCTCCTGGAGCGCGTCGGCCGCGGCCTCGGACAGCCACCTCCACTCGTCACGGGCGACATCCGCGGCGCCCGCCAGGGCTTCGACAATGTCGGGATTGAAACGCTGCTCGAGGAGCGGCAGGAGCTCCGCGCGCACCCGATTCCTGGGAATGCCGACGTCGTCGTTCGTCGCGTCGTGCACGTACGAGAATCCGCGGCCTTCAAGGTACTGACGCAGGTCAGTACGCCGGCAGTCGAGCAGAGGCCGCACGATGGCATCGCGGCGCGGGTGGATGGCGGCGAGTCCGCGAGCACCAGCCCCTCGCACCAGCCTCAACAGGAACGTCTCAGCCTGGTCGTCACGCGTGTGACCCGTCGCGACGACGTCTGCCCCGAAATAACGGCGCGCACGCTCGAAGAATTCGTAACGAGCGACGCGGGCCGCGTGCTCGA
>JBFWPD010000283.1:0-5810 GCA_050250175.1 Vicinamibacterales bacterium | reverse complement strand
GCCGTCACGAGCTGCGCCCACACGAAGAAGGGCAGACGCATCCAGGTGAGCCCCTTGGCGCGCAGCTGCACGATCGTGACGATGAAGTTCACCGAACCGAGCAGCGACGACGTGATCAGGAAGATCATGCCGATGAGCCACATCGTCTGGCCGGGGGACACCACGGCGAGCGGCGGATAGGACGTCCATCCCGACTGCGCGGCGCCGCCCGTCATGAAGAAGCTCGCGAGCATCGTGACGCCGCCGACGAAGTACACCCAGTAGCTCATCATGTTGAGCTTGGGAAACGCCATGTCGGGGGCGCCAATCTGGAGCGGCATGACGAAGTTGCCGAAGCCGCCGACGGCCAGCGGCACGACGCCCAGGAACACCATGATCGTGCCGTGCATCGCGCCGAGCTGGTTGTAGAACTCCGGCAGCATGATGCCGCCCGGCGCATTGGCCATGCCGAGCCACTCGCCGATCACGGGAATTGGCTGCATGGGGTAGGCCAGCTGCCACCGCATGAGCATCATCAAACAGAAGCCAAAGAACAGGAACAACAGTGCGGTGATCGTGTACTGCATGCCGATCACCTTGTGGTCGAGCGAGAAGACCCACTTCCTGATGAAGCCGAGCTCCTCGTGGCCATGCTCGTGCGCATGACCATGACCGTGTGCTGTCTCCGTTCCCAGTGTTGCCGCGTTGTCCAACGCCGGACTCCTTCCGAGGTGTTAAGCCACACGCCCGCCGAGGTGAGATTGAGCCGGAGGGATTGTATGCAGAAGGCACAAGCGGCGCAAGCAGATGAATGCGCGACACTTGGACCGAAATTCAGAGCGGCATTTCTGTCACGGTGCGGGGAGAAAAGAAAAAGCCCCGCGCGAACGAGGGGCGGTTGTCGGGAGGCAATCTATCTGAAAATTGGTAGCGGTACGGGGATTCGAACCCCGGTCCCGTGGCTGAGAACCACGTGTCCTGACCCCTAGACGATACCGCCACGCGCTAGGAACTTCTGATCCTAGCAAACTTGTATCATGGTGTCCATGCTGCGCGGACTCGCTGCGACTCTTCTACTCGCGCTTCTTGCAGGCGCCGGACTCTTCGTCGCAGCCGGCCGCGGAACGCCTCCCTCGCTCGCTGTCGTCCGACCGGAGCGGCTCGCGGGACAAACGGGCGAGCTCGAGGTCACGGCAGGCGCGCCTGGCGGACGGTTGTCCGCGCTGACGGTGACGTTCGAACAGGACGGCCAGCAGACGCAGATCTTTTCACTCGACGCCCCGGGCGACGCGGCGATCTCACAGGCTGAGGCCGACGTGATTCGCGTGACGCGTCCGTTGGGACCCGCGAGCATCCCCGGACTTCACTCGGGCCCGGCCCGCCTGATCGTGGCCGCAACACGCCCCGGACTTCTGAACCTCCGGACCCTGTCGAGCGAGATCGCGCACGACATCGAGATCCGGCTGGAGCCACCGCGTCTGAGCGTCGTCTCGACGTTTCACTATGTGAATCACGGCGGCTCGGAGGTTGTCCTCTATCAGGTGTCGCCGCCCGACGTCGAGTCCGGCGTCCGCGTCGGCGACCACGAGTACCGTGGATTCCCCGCCTCCGGCGCCGGCGTGCCTGGCGCCGATCCCTCGCTGCACATGGCGGTCTTCGCGCTGCTTCACGATCAGGACCTGCAGACGCCGATGGCCATCTTCGCGCGCGACGGTGCAGGCAACGAAGCGACCGCGAGCTTCGTCGATCGAGTGTTCCCCCGCCCGTTCCGGCGCAGTCAGATCAACCTCGACGACCGCTTCCTCTCTCGCGTCGTCCCCGAGATCCTGCAGCACAGTCCGGAACTCGATGTGGCTCCGCCAACCGGCGACCTGCTGCCCGCATTTCTGGCAGTGAACGGACAGCTGCGTCAGGAAAATGCGGAGACGATTGCCGGCCTCACGCGCGACACGTCACCGGCCATGCTGTGGGATGGCCCGTTCGTGCAGCTCGGGAACTCGGCGGTCGAGGCGGGCTTTGCCGACCACCGCACCTACTTCTACAACGGCGACGAAGTCGATCAGCAGGTCCATCTCGGCTTCGACCTCGCGGTCACAGCGGCCGTGCCCATCGCGGCCGCGAACAGTGGACGCGTGCTCTTCGCCGACTGGCTGGGCATCTACGGGAACTGCGTCATCATCGACCATGGGCTCGGCGTCGCTTCGCTGTACGGACATCTCTCATCGATCGAAGTAGCGGTCGGCGACAACGTCACGAAGGGTCAGACCCTCGGCCGCAGCGGCATGACAGGACTGGCAGGCGGCGATCATCTGCACTTCACGATGCTCGTCGGCGGTCAGCCGGTGAATCCTGTCGAATGGTGGGACTCCATCTGGATGCGCGATCGCGTGACTCGCAAGCTGGTGCAGGCTGGCGCCCCCGAACGCGCTCCCGCGCAGTGATTGCGGCCGCGCCCTTGGGGTATGATGAGAGGTCCGCTTCGTCAGTTTGAAACACGCACACTTTACGCGTAGGAGAGAGCAATGCGTCTAAGGAACGTCTGGCTGAGTGCCCTCGGTGTGACCCTGGCGGCCACCCTGACCGCCTGTGGCGGTGGTGAGACCGAGACCCCAGCCGCGAGCTCGGCCCCGGCTGCAGCGGCCGGCGGTCAGCGCATCGATGCGGCGACGGCTGGAACCGTGACAGGGACCGTGACAGTTGACGGCCCGGCGGCGAAGAACGAAGCCATTCGCATGAACGCCGACCCTGTTTGTGTTCGCGAGGCCCCGGGTGAGCAGCTGCAGGAGACGTTCGTCACCGGCTCCGACGGCAAGACCCTGGGCAACGTCTTCGTGTATGTGAAGGACGGCCTCGGCAACTACGTGTACGACCCACCGTCCGGCTCGGTGACGATGGATCAGAAGGGCTGCCGCTACCACCCGCACGTCTTCGCCGTCCGCGTCGGACAGCCCGTGCAGATCGTCAACAGCGACCCGACCCTCCACAACGTGCACGCGACCCCGGCCTCGAACGAAGAGTTCAACACCGGCCAGCCGATCCAGGGCATGAAGATGGAGCACGTGTTCACGGAGCCGGAGGTCATGGTGCCCTTCAAGTGCGACGTGCACGGCTGGATGAACGCCTACGTCGCGGTGATGGAGCACCCCTTCTACGCCGTGACCGGCCCGGACGGCGCCTTCACGCTGAAGGGTCTGCCCCCAGGAACCTACACGGTCGAAGCGTGGCACGAGCGGCTCGGCACGACGAGCCAGAGCGTGACGCTCGCGGCCAGCGAGTCGAAGCCGATTACCTTCACGTTCAACGCCGCCACGGCGTCGATGGACTAGCTATCCGAGGCAGGAGCGGAGGGACGCGCACCGGCGCCCCTCCGCGCCGTCCGATCCGGCACCGCCAGGTTCTCCAGCAATGCTGCACCGTTTCTCCCAGCTGGTCGTCGCCTGCACCGTCGTTCTGATCCTCGCGGGCAGTCTCGTGACGAGCACCGGCTCAGGACTCGCCGTCCCCGACTGGCCCACCACCTACGGCTGGAACATGTTCACGTTCCCCCCTTCGATGTGGGTGGGCGGCATCTTCTACGAGCACGGTCACAGGCTCATCGCCAGCACCGTCGGCCTGCTCACGATCGTTCTCGCTGTCTGGCTCTGGCGCTCTGAGACGCGGCAATGGCTCCGCAAGCTCGGAGTTGCCGCGCTCGGAGCTGTCATCCTGCAAGGGCTCCTGGGCGGCATCACGGTCCTGTACTTCCTCCCGACACCGGTCTCCACGGCTCACGCTGCACTGGCTGAGATCTTTTTCTGTCTAACAGTCTCCATCGCCCTTTTCACCTCGCCAGGATGGAAGACTCCGCAGACCGCCGTCGACGACCCGGCGCTCCGCAGGCTGGCCACCGTGACGACCGTGCTGGTGTACACGCAGATCATCGTGGGCGCGGCGATGCGCCATAGCGGCGCCGGGCTCGCGATCCCTGACTTCCCGCTGATGTTCGGCGGCCTGCTGCCCGACCACTGGAATGCGGCGATCGGCGTTCACTTCGCCCATCGCGTCGGCGCACTGGTGGTGACGCTCGCCGTCGTCGCAACCGCCGCGCACATCTGGCGACACCATGCTGGAAGGCGTGAGTTTTCCCGCCCGGCGACGCTGCTGCTCCTGCTGCTTGCCGTCCAGGTCACCCTCGGCGCCCTGACGGTCCTCACGCGTCGCGCGGTATGGATCAACAGCGCGCACGTCGTGTTCGGCGCGCTGGTACTGACGACGTCGCTGGTGCTTGCGCTGCGCACATGGCGCGGGTCGTTTGCTGACGCGCAGGGACGTCTACCCTTCCGCAACGGCGAGCGTCGAACGGGAGCGGATGCGCCGGGCACCGCGCCGTCCATCGGTGCCCGGGCATGAAAGACGTTCGGGCCGACCTGGCGACCGGACCGCTTGCCGTGGAGCGGCGCGCGCCGAGCGCGCTCTCGAACTATCTCGCGCTCACAAAGCCGCGGCTGAATCTGCTCGTGGTCCTGACCAGTGCGGGCGGTTACTACCTCGGAGCGGGCGACCGGACACCTGAGCTCCTGCCGATGGCGCAGGCAGTGGCCGGGACGGCGCTGGTCGCCGGCGGCGCTGCGGTCCTCAACCAGTTGTACGAGCGCGACACGGACGCGCTCATGCGTCGCACGCGGCTTCGTCCCCTGCCCGATGGACGCGTGTCTCCGGCAGACGCACGTGCGTTCGGCCTGGTGCTGGCCGCCGCAGGACTCGTCGCGCTGCTGTTCACGAACGTACTGGCCGCGCTGCTTGCCGCTGCGACGCTCGCCGTCTATCTGGTCGTCTATACGCCGATGAAACGGCGCTCGACAGCCTCGACCCTGGTCGGCGCGATTCCCGGAGCGCTGCCTCCAACAATCGGCTGGGCGGCCGCGGACGGTTCGCTGCCGGCAGGCGGCTGGGCACTGTTCGCGATCGTGTTCCTCTGGCAGATCCCGCATTTCATGGCAATTGCGTGGATGTACCGCGACGACTACGAACGCGCCGGGTTCCCGATGCTCCCCGTACTGGAGCCCGACGGCAAGCGCACCGGACGTCAGGCCGTGCTGTACTCCGTGCTGCTGCTGCCAGTGAGCCTGGTCCCGACATTGGCCGGCGTTTCGGGCCTCGGCTATTTCGCGGTCGCCCTGCTGCTGGGCATCGGGATGATCGTGCTGTCCGTGCGATTCGCGCGACATCGAACCGACGAAACCGCTCGCGCGCTCTTCTACGGATCGATCACGTACCTCCCGCTCGTCTGGGCAGCAATGATTCTGAATCACTGATCGTGACCGTCAACGACCTCCCTGCGGTCAACGCGACGCTCAACGCGGTCTCAACGCTGCTGCTCTGTGTCGGATACGCGCACATTCGCGCGGGCAGGATCGAACAGCACAGGTGGACGATGCTCGCCGCGTTTGCCACCTCGACACTGTTTCTCGCCTGCTACCTCGTCTATCACTACCAAGTCGGCTCGGTCCCCTTCACGCGCCAGGGATTCGTCCGCCCTGTCTATTTCACGATTCTGATCACGCACATCGTGCTCGCAGCCGCGGTCCCGCCGCTCGCGCTGCTCACGCTGTCGCGCGGCCTGAAGGGGCGATACGCGAGGCACCGTGCAATCGCACGCTGGACGCTTCCCATCTGGCTCTACGTCTCGGTGACCGGAGTGCTCGTCTACGTGCTGCTCTACCAGCCCACCTGGCTCCTCTGAGCGGTCCAGGGCCCGCAGGATCCGCGCTATACTGACGTTCCGACGCCGCCCCGCGGACCAGCCCTGGAGCCCAGAATGCTGCAGCGTCCTCTTCGACCGCTTGCCGTAG
>JBFWPD010000282.1:0-5812 GCA_050250175.1 Vicinamibacterales bacterium | reverse complement strand
TCGCGGAAATATTCGGCGACGGTGAGGGCGGACAGGCCGACGCGAAGGCGCGCCCCCGGCGGCTCCGTCATCTGGCCGTAGACCAGCGCCGCGCGCGACTTGGACGCGTCGTTGACGTCGATGACACCGCTCTCCTGGAACTCGAGCCAGAGGTCGTTGCCTTCGCGGGTGCGCTCACCGACGCCCGCGAACACCGAGACACCGCCATGCTTCGTGGCGATGTTGTGAATCAGCTCCTGGATGATGACCGTCTTGCCGACGCCGGCCCCGCCGAAGAGGCCAATCTTGCCGCCCTGAAGGTACGGCTCGAGCAGGTCGATGACCTTGATGCCCGTCTCGAACATCTTCAGTTCGGTGGATTGATCCTCGAGGGTTGGCGGCGGCCGGTGAATGGGCCAGTGGTCGGTCGCCTCGACAGGCCGATCGGGGAAGTCCACCGGCTCGCCGAGCACGTTCAGCACGCGCCCGAGCGTGCCCGGTCCGACCGGAACCATGATCGGATGGCCCAGGTCTTCGGCGCCCATGCCGCGCTGCATGCCGTCGGTCGGCTTCATGGCGACGGCGCGGACGCGGTTCTCGCCCAGATGCTGCTCGACCTCGGCGATGACGTCGATCGCCTCGCCTCCGCCGCCCTTCCCGTCGGACTGAATCCGCAGCGCGTTGTAGATGTCCGGCAGGTGCCCTGCCTCGAACTCGACGTCGACGACGGGCCCGATGATCTGGACGATCTTTCCGACCTTCTTGTCAGCCATGCTTACGTCTCACCCTCACGACTTTACTTCACTGGCGCCGGGGACCCCGTGATGGCCACAGGCGCGTCAGAGCGCCGCCGCGCCGGAGACCACCTCGATGATCTCCCGCGTAATCGCGGCCTGGCGGACCTTGTTCATGTAGAGCGTCAGCGACGCGATCATCTCGGCCGAGTTCTTCGTGGCCGTGTCCATCGCGGTCATCTGCGCAGCATAGAACGCCGCGTTCGATTCGAGCAGCGCGCGGTACACCTGCACTTCGACGTACCGAGGCAGCAGGTCGTCGAAGATGCGCTGCGGTGACGGTTCGTACAGGTAATCCACGAGTCCGCCGCCCACACCTTCGCCGCTCACGGCCTGTACGTCGGCGCGCGCGATCGGCAGCAGCTGCTCGACGACCACGCGCTGCGAGATGACCGATCGGAACTCGTTGTAGACGAGGACGACGCGATCGACCTCGCCCGCGGTAAAGGCTTCGATCGAGGTCCGCGCGATGTCGCTGGCATCCTCGTAGCGGAGCCGCTGAAAGATCCCGACCCGCTCGAAGGCGATATCGAAAGCGCGGCGCCCGAAGAACTCGCGCCCCTTGCGTCCGACGAGGCCCAGCTGGCAGGGCTGCGCACTTGCGGCGATGAACCCGCCGGCGCCCTTGATCGCGTTGGTATTGAAGCTGCCGCAGAGACCCTTGTCGCCCGTCACGAGAATCACCAGCGCTCTGCTCGCCGCGGTCTGCTCGCGAGCTTGCAGCAACGGGTGAACCGACGGATCCACGCGAGCGGCCAGGCTGCTCAGGACGCGATGCATCTGCACGGCATAAGGCCGCGCGGCCATGATGCGCTCCGTCGCGCGACGCAGCTTCGACGCAGCGACCATCTTCATGGCCTTCGTGATCTGCTGCGTGTTCTTCACCGCGCGCACGCGGCGGCGGAGATCAATCAGTGACGGCATGGTCAGGCTTCGGGCTACAGGCTCCGGGCCGGACTAGGCGGCCTTTTCGTGCCTTCGAGTCTTCGTGCCTTCGTGGCCCCATCTAGGCGGCTGCGGACTTTCTCGCGGCGAAGTCGCCCGCAAACGCCTTGACCGCGTCGTTCAATGCGGCCTTGATCTCGTCGTCCAGCACCTTCTTCGCGGCGATGCTCTTGAAGATCTGCGGGTGCCGCGTTTCGATGAACTGATAGAGCTCGGTTTCGAACGCGCGGACCTCGCTGACGGCGATCCCGTCGAGATAGCCGTTCGTGCCCGCGAAGATGATGGCGACCTGCCGTTCGACCGCGAGCGGCTCGTACTGCGGCTGCTTCAGGATCTCCACCAGTCGCGCACCACGCGTAAGCTGCGCCTGCGTCGACTTGTCGAGGTCGCTGCCGAACTGGGCAAACGCCGCAAGCTCGCGGTACTGCGCGAGGTCGAGCCGCAGCGTGCCGGCAACCTGACGCATCGCCTTGATCTGCGCCGATCCACCGACGCGCGACACCGAGTTGCCGACGTTGATGGCCGGCCGCACGCCCTGATGGAACAGGTCGGCCTCGAGGAAGATCTGGCCGTCGGTGATCGAGATGACGTTGGTCGGGATGTACGCCGACAGGTCTCCCGCCTGCGTCTCGATGATGGGCAGCGCCGTGAGCGAACCGCCGCCGAGCTCGTTCTTCAGCTTCGCGGCGCGCTCCAGCAGGCGTGAGTGCAGGTAGAAGACGTCGCCGGGGTACGCCTCGCGTCCCGGCGGCCGCCGCAGCAGCAGCGAGATCTCGCGATAGGCCTGCGCGTGCTTGGAAAGATCGTCGTAGACGCACAGCGCGTGGCGGCCCGTGTCGCGGAAGTACTCGCCGATCGTGCACGCCGAGTAGGGGCTGATGTAGAGGAGCGGCGCCGGATCGGCCGCCGCGGCAGCAACGACGATCGTGTAGCGCATCGCGTCGGCTTCCTCGAGCGTGCGGACGACCTGCGCGATCGTCGACTGCTTCTGGCCGATCGCGTTGTAGATGCAGATGACGCCCGTGTCCTTCTGATTCAGGATGGCGTCGATGGCAACGGCCGTCTTTCCGGTCTGGCGGTCGCCGATGATCAGCTCGCGCTGTCCGCGGCCGATGGGCACCATCGCGTCGATCGCCTTGAGACCGGTCTGCAGCGGCTCCTTCACGGGCTGCCGATCGACGACGCCGGGGGCCAGACGCTCGATGGGCGAGAACTGCTTGCTCGTGATCGGGCCCTTGCCGTCGATGGGCTGACCGAGGGCGTTCACGACGCGGCCCAGCATCTCGTCGCCGACCGGCACCGAGATGATGCGTCCCGTCCGCTTGACCGTGTCGCCTTCCTTGATCTCCGTGTACTCGCCGAGGAGCACCGCGCCGACGCTCTCTTCCTCGAGGTTCAGCGCGATGCCGTAGACGCCGTGCGGAAACTCGAGCATCTCGCCGGCCATCGCCTGCTCGACGCCGTGCACGCGCGCGATGCCGTCGCCAATCGAGATGATGCTGCCGACTTCGGCCACGTCCACGTCGACCGCGTAGCTGCCAATCTGATCGCGGATGATCTTGGAGATCTCTTCAGCTTTGATATCCATCGTCTCTTCCTGGAGGCGAGCGCCTGAAAACGAAGGCGCCTACGTCAATCCTTCCGTCAGCCGCTGCCGCATCTTCTCGAGCTGCGTCGCGATGCTCGCGTCGTAGACCGTGCTGCCGACCCGCGCCACGAGGCCGCCGATGACGTCGGGATCGATCCGCGTGGTGAGCGAGACCGATCGATTCGTCACCGCCGCCAGGCTCTTCTGGATGTCGGCCGCGCGCGCGGCCGGAAGGTCGGTCGCCGTGGTGACTTCGGCGCGGACCACACCCTGATGCGCCATGAGGCGATCGCGGAACGCTGCGAGCAGTTCCGGCAGGAGCACCAGGCGATCCCGCTCGGCGAGAAGAACCAGGAGCTTGCCGACGATCGGCCGCGCGCCCGCCTGCCGAACTGCTTCCGCCACCGCGGCGCGCTTCTTCGGCGCCGGTACGGCGGGATTCATCAGGACCTTGCCGATGGCCGGCTGAGTGAAGAGATTCGTAAATGCCGCGAGCTCGCTCTCGACCTGGGAAAGCTCGTCCCGCTACTTGACGGCGACATCGAAGAGCGCACGGGCATAACGATGAGCGGCGGTACGGCTGGTGATGGCTGATTCCTCAGGGGGCCGGTTGTCGAACGGTTCCCGGCGTGCTTGCGCCGAGTTTCACAAGCGACGATTTATACCACATTTGCCGGGCTTGACGGGGACTTCGACCCTTCAGTTTTCGTCCATCAGGAGGTCGAACAGCCTGATCAGCTCCTCCTCTGAACCGAAGTCCACTTCGATTCGGCCCTTCTTTCCGCGCCGGACGATGCGGACGCGAGTGCCGAGGCGGAGCCGCAGCCGGTCTTCGGCCGCGCGAGTGTGGACATCTGCCGCCGCCGGAGCGGCAACCGCCGGCTCGGCTTTCGCTTTTTCTGCGGTCCGCCGGACGAGCGATTCGGTTTCGCGGACGGAGAGTCCGCGTGCGATCACGTCACGCGCGGCCGCCCGGAGATCGGTTTCCGCCGGGACGGCAAGCAGCGCGCGCGCGTGGCCCATCGAAAGCGTTCCGGCCGCGACCTCGGTCCGCACCTCCTCCGGCAGCCGCAGGAGCCGCAGGAAGTTGGCGACCGTTGCGCGATCTTTTCCAACTGCGGCGGCAATGTCTTCCTGGGTGAGATGAAATTCGTCAACCAGCCGGCGGTACGCGACCGCCTCGTCTATCGGATTGAGGTTCTCGCGCTGAATGTTCTCGATGAGCGCCATCTCGAGAAGGGATCGCTCCTGCCCCTCTGCAACATCGCGAACGACGATCGGCACTCGCGACAGGCCGGCCTTCTGCGCCGCGCGCCAGCGCCGTTCGCCCGCGATGATCTGAAAGCGATCACCAGCCACTCTGCGCACGACGATCGGCTGGATGACGCCGTTCGAGCCAATCGACCGCGCGAGATCGTCGAGCCGGCCGTCGTCCATCTGGCCGCGCGGCTGAAAGGTGCTCGGCGACAGCAGATCGATATCGACGTCGGTCGGTGTGAATTTCGGCTCGGGTGCGTCGGGAATGAGTGCGCTCAGGCCTTTGCCGAGCGCGGGTCGTTTCTCCATGGCATTCGATGCGCGTGCAGCGTGATGCGCGCGGATCGCCTCAGGCGGCAGTGGCCGCGGATCGCTCGAGCACCTCGCGCGCGAGCGCGAGATAGGCCTCGGCGCCACGCGACTTCACGTCATAGAGCACGACCGGCATTCCATGACTCGGCGCCTCGCCGAGACGCACGTTGCGCGGAATCACGGTGCGATAGACCTTTTCCTTGAAGAAGCCGCGGACATCGGTCGCGACCTGCTGGCCGAGATTCGTGCGTTCGTCGAACATCGTGAGCAACACCCCTTCGATGTCGAGCGACGGATTGAGTGCCGCACGAACCCGCTTGAGCGTGCCGACGAGATCGGCCAGACCTTCGAGCGCGAAGTACTCGCAGTGGAGGGGAATCAGCACGGCATCGGCCGCAACGAGCGCATTCAGCGTCAGCAGGCCAAGCGACGGCGGACAATCGATGAAGATGTAGTCGTACTCGCTGCGAAGCGTCGAGAGAAGCAGGCGGAGTCGTTCTTCGCGGCGTGTCAGGGACACCATCTCGATCTCGGCGCCTGTCAGCTGCCGATCGGCAGGAATCAAGGCGAGGCGATCGACGTCGGTCGCGATGATGAACGGATGCGCATCGCTGGCGGGATCGGCCGTCGTCAGGGCGTGATAGATGGTGCCGGCGTCGGCGGGCCGTCCCTTTCTTCCCACGCCGCTCGTCAGGTTTCCCTGGGGATCGACGTCAACCAGCAGCACGCGCTGATCGGCCAAAGCCAATGATGCGGCGAGGTTTATGGTCGTTGTCGTCTTGCCGACGCCCCCTTTTTGATTGGCGACGGCCACGATGCGCGCTTTCATTCTGTCGATTGACCTATATAAAGCTCTGATGGGGATTTCCGCGGCTCAGAATACGAGGCCTTTCGAGCAACGTCAACCCTGTTTTCATCGGATTGACGAGTTGGTGTT
>JBFWPD010000281.1:0-5816 GCA_050250175.1 Vicinamibacterales bacterium | reverse complement strand
CGACATTCATGTGGGAAGCTGGCCGGTGTCCTTCATGAATGTCGGCCGTCGCCTCATCGTTGCGCAACGCGAGGACAATGAAAGAGCGGAGCCTTGACGATGAAGCGGATCGGAATCCTCACGGCCGGCGGAGACACGCCGGCATTGAACGCCACGATTCACGGCGCGGTCGTGCGCGCCAACCAGCTCAGGATCGACATCATCGGGATCATCAAGGGCTTCAACGGCCTGTCGAATCCCAGAGTCCCCCACGTCCACCTCAACCCGCTGTATCAGGAGATTCCCGAGCTCGACCCGACCAAGGGCGGGACGCTCATCGGATCGTCGCGCGACTACGTGGACCCGAACAACAGCGGCCAGCTCGACGACGTCGCGGCGCGCCTCGCGAAGCTCAAGATCGATGGGCTGATCTGCGTCGGCGGCGATGGAACGCTGAACGGACTGCAGCCGCTTGCGGAGCGCTTCCCGTCGGTGCTCGCGCCGAAGACGATCGACAACGACCTCGGACTGAACTATCCGAGCGAGCCCGACGAGTGGCTCAGGAGCAGGGAATCAGGCGGGGCGAACGGTTATCGCTACACGCGCGCCGAGACGCGCACGACATTCGACCTCAATCACATCGTGAACTACGCGACGCCCGGCTACGCGACGGCGGTGTTCGTCACCGCGACCGGCGTCCAGCGGATCCGTACCACGGCCGAGAGCCATCGCCGCATCGCCATCATCGAGGTGATGGGCAGAAACTCCGGCTACATCGCGCTCGGCACCGCGTACGGCCAGCCGGACATCATCCTCGTGCCCGAGTCGCCGCTCGACATGCGGCTCCTCGTCGAGCGCGTGCGTCACCTCTACGACCTCCAGAAGAATGTCGTCATCGTCTGCGGCGAGGGGATCGTCGACGAACAGGGCGTCGAGCTCGGCGCGACGTCGAGATCCACCGACCCGGCGGGCAATATTCTCCTGACCGGCGCGGCCGATGCGCTGCGCGAACGGCTCTGCCAGAGCCTCGGCGACCGCTACTTCCAGCGATACCGCCGCGGCGAGACCGCGCGCGAGGCGATCTTCATCAGAAAGGTCGGCCACACGCAGCGCGGCGGCCGGCCGATCCTCTTCGATCGCTTTTACGCCGCCGCGCTTGGCGCGAAGGCGGTCGCCCTCCTCGTCGAGGGACGCAACAACGCCGTGTCCGTGCTGCAGTACAACAGCGACAAGGGTTTCCATGTCGAGGGCTACGATGCCAATCGCATCCGGGATCGCTGGGGCTACATCCACTCGCGGCGCCTGCACCCGTCGCTCTACGACCCGCTGTTGATGAAGCCGTCGAAGCTCGGGATGGACTACCTGCTCCCGATCTTCACCGACGCGATCGGCAATGACGATGCGGAGCACATGCGGCAGACGCTCTTCAATCCCGGGAACCTGTCGCAGCCGTATCACTCGATCAACACGGACGTCCAGAAGCGGATCCGGTATCTCGAGGGGGAGCGTTCCTCACAGGATATCTAGGCACGGGGCGCGAAGGGCGGGAAAGGCGGGAGGGGCGGGAAGGGCAGGAAGGCCACGAGAGTAAGGATCCAGAGCAGCTGCCGGACCTGACGCAGTAGGATCGACCGGACCTGCCTCAGGACCTCAGACCCCGAGAGCACCCGAGGACCTAGAGGACCCTGAGGACCTGAGGACCCTGAAGGGACCACCTCTCGCTCGAGTGCCACCCATGCGCTCTCTCAAGTATTCCGTTGCCGCCAGTCTCGATGGCTACATCGCGGGTCCGAACGGCGAATTCGACTGGATCGTCGTCGACGACGAGATCGATTTCACCGAGATGTATCGAGGCTTCAGTGGTCTCGTCATGGGACGGAAGTCGTACGAGGTGTTTGTCGCGACGGGCGGAGCGCCAGGCTTGACGCTCCCCACCTACGTCTACTCGCGCTCACTGCCTGAGGGCGAACGGGACGGCATCTCGTTCATGCACGACGCGGTGCCGCACGTGCGGAAGCTCAAGGCGGAGGACGGCGACGGCAAGCCGCTGTGGCTCTGGGGAGGCGGCGAGCTGTTCCGTCAGCTCGCGGAAGCGGACCTCGTGGACGCGGTCGAAGTCGCGATCATTCCGGTCATCCTTGGAGAGGGACTGCAGCTGCTGCCGTCACCCGGACCCAGGCTCCCGCTGCGGCTCAAGACGCACAGACTCTTCAGGCAGACCGGGACGATCCTGGTGGAGTACGAGGTAGTTCGGTAACCACGAAAGACACGAAACGGCCACACTCCAAAACCGCGAACACGAAGACACGAAGGCACGAGGCACGAAGACGACAGAGCACGAAACTCACGAACACGTCCCAAGGACATAAACCGACAAACTGAAGGCACCGACGCGAAGGACTCCTCTCGTCGTCCGAGGACTTCTCGTTGTCCGAGGACCTTCTCATCGTCCGCGGACTCATAGGCTCCGTCCCAGGCCAGGACCTTCCGCAGGCTGCCGCCAGAGAACTCCGGCGCCCTGACCCGACCGCTTGCCTGGCCGAGTGAAGCTGAACCACCATAGGCTTCCCAGGGACAAGCCATGACGAAGAAATCTGACGAAGCGCCTCGGACGGTCGAGACGGACGCGCAGCCTGTGTTCACCGCCTATCGCCTTCACCACGCGCCGCTTGCCCTCGCCTCGGCGCCGGGCCAGCGCGACTGGATGGACGCGACGGACCAGCGCTACGCCTATCGCTGCCTGCCGCTGCTCATCGCGAATCAGGCTGGCTGGTGGGTGCTCAACGATCAGCCGCTCGACGTCTTCTGGGATGGCTCGAAAGAACTGACAGGCGTCCGGATCCGCCGCGTGGATCCGAATGCGCCGCCGGCGTCGATCACCAGCCACTTCGGCGAGGGCATCGTCACCTTCCACATTCCGTATCTCTTCAGGACCCCCCCCGGCTACAACCTGCTCGTACGTGGCCCGGCCAACATGCCGAAGGACGGGATTCAGGCGCTCGAGGGTCTGGTCGAATCCGACTGGAGCACGGCGACCTTCACGATGAACTGGAAGATCACGAGGCGCCGCCGCTGGATCCGCTTCGAGAAAGACGAGCCGATCTGCATGCTCGTGCCGCAGCGGCGCGGCGAGCTCGAAGGATTCCAGACCGACATCCGCGATCTGTCGAGCAACCCCGAGCTCCACACGGCGCACAGACAGTGGGCCGACAGCCGATCGAAGTTCCTCACGGGGCTCAAGACCGGCGACCGGGACGCCGTGGACAAGCGCTGGCAGAAGGACTACTTCCAGGGACGGACGCCGGGCGCGCAAGGCGGCCGCGAGCACCAGACGGTGCTTCATCTGCAGCCGTTCGAAGCGAAGCCGAAGAACGAACAGACTTAGGGATCAGCAGCAGGGAGCGGCACGCGCGCAGCGAAACGGGAGCACGAACGTGCTAGACGAACTCGAGGGCGCCCTGATCGGCAAACGTCTTCAGCGTCGCGTCCACCTGTTCGCGCATGCCCGCCGCGTCGTCGGGAAATGCATCCTCGAGCAGTCTGGTGATTTCCACCACCGTGCGATTGCCGTCGCACAGATCCCAGATGATCTCCGCGCTCTCGTTCAGGTAGCTCACCTTCGACGTGCGGCCCGGATTGAAGAGGATGATTTTCCCGTCGCGCTTCTCGACCGAAAAGTTCGGCGCGTGCCGGGGTTTCTTGCGTGATGCCATGACACCTGGTCTTCGGGAGCGACGGCGCTCAGCATACTGCAGATGGGCTGCGTTCGTGCTCGTTGCGGCGCCGTTCTGCGCCGCCCTCGGGAACGCGACGCTCGCCTGGGCCGCGCCTTTCGCGTCGCAGGACAACCTGGCCGCGCGTACGCCACCGCCCGTCGACCCTCCCTGCTTCGACAACGAGAACCGCTTCGTGGATTGCGGCAACGGGACCGTCACCGATGCCGTGACTGGTCTCGTCTGGCTGAAGGACGCCGGATGTCTCGGAACGACGGACTGGGCTGCTGGATCTCTGCACGCCGCCGAGCTCGCTGACGGCACGTGCGGACTGGGCGATGGATCAGCCGCGGGCACATGGCGGCTCGCGACGCTCGATGAATGGCGTCGGACGATCGCCGTCGCAACCAGGATGGGCTGCTCGCTCGAAGGTCCCCTCGAGCCACCTGCACTCACCAACGATGCGGGCACCTCGTGCATGGCCGACGGCCCATCGTCATTCACGAACGTGACGTCGAGCGGGTACTGGACGTCGACGACTCATGAGCAGCATCCGAACAATGCGTGGGTCGTCAGTCTCAGCGGAACGATCGATGGCTTCGTCTATCCCGCCGTGAAAAACTTTGCACTTCCAGTCTGGCCAGTGCGCGACTAGCACTGTCGTGCGTCAGCGAATCTCCGACCCTGAAATCGTCTCCACCCCGACAACCTGACGTCCTACATTTTGGTCTGGTTTCGCGGATTTCCTACCAGGACCGTGATGTACTCGCCTGATCTTCGCCTCGAATAGACACCCAATCTGACGGATTCGTAAAACCTGCTGTACGAGTGTGCAGAAGGTGACAGAAGTGATAACAGCCGAACAATATTCGTGTAGGATCAACGCCCCATCAAGGAGGGGCTATGGGCTCAGTCAAGAAAGATGACGGCACGGCGAAAAAGCCGGAGATCGTCGCGCAGCCGGGTCGTCGGAGACTCATCAGAGCGATCGCTGCAGGCAGCGGCGGAGCTCTGCTGACGCAGAAGTGGGCGAAGCCGATCGTGGATACGGTGATGATTCCGCTGCACGCGCAGTCGTCTGCGCCGCCGCCACCTCCGCCGCCGCCACCTCCGCCGCCGCCGCCTCCACCACCGCCACCTCCGCCACCTCCGCCTCCACCTCCGCCGCCACCTCCGCCGCCGCCTCCGCCGCCGCCTCCGCCGCCGCCACCACCTCCGCCTCCGCCGCCACCTCCACCTCCGTGTGGCTGCGGTTGCGAATGCGAATACACCGGAACGCCGGGTGAGGGTGTGCCGTTCACGCTGCCCAACTCAGGTATCGGCACGGAGACGGATTACGCGAACGCACACGTCACGTGCAATCTGGAGACGGGCACGCAGGTCGGCGCCGCGTTCCTCAGCCTCGATTCCAACGGTTGCTGGGTCGCGGACAAGGACTACCTGGTCATCCTGGTCAAGGCCGGCGGCGGTCAGGAACAGGACTCCGACTACGCGATGTACGTCAACGTTCAGCAGAACGATGTGATCTGCTCGCCGAACAGCCAGGGCATCAGCCACATCACCTGGTTCTGCTGCGTCTGCGAGGAAGAGTTGACGCAACAGTCGTTCGAACTGCTGCCGTAGCGGATCGAAGGAACCCTCTGAACGCGGTGTCGTCCGCCCGGGCGACACCGCGTTTTTGTTTTTGGCCTCAGACAGGCCGCAGACAGGCTTCAGGCTTCAGGTTGCGGGCTTCGAGAAGGCCGCCGACTTTCACGCGAGCGGCTGGGGCGTCGCGTCACGCGCGAGCATCGCGTGCACGATCGCGCGCACCGACTTCACTCCGCCCACCGGCGTGCTGCCCACGCGACCATCCGCTGTAATCACGATGGCACCGGGCGCTCCGGGCACTCTGTACGCATCCCGCAACTCGTTCCCGGTCTGCACGAGCACGTTGACCAGGTGACGCCCTTCGAGGCGATCGCGCACATAGTCGACCCCGCCCTTGCTCACCACCGCGATCGTCAAGCGATCGGACTCGGCCGCCTGCCACCCTTCGACGTCGGGAATCAACTCGAGGCAGGGCTTGCATCCGGGATTGAGGAAGACGAGCACCACCGGCCTTCCCCGTGTGCGGAGCGCCTC
>JBFWPD010000280.1:0-5821 GCA_050250175.1 Vicinamibacterales bacterium | reverse complement strand
CCGTCCCGTTTCCGGTCAGGAAGAACCCGGTGGCACAGTACGAGTAGCCCTCCGTCCCGAGGTCCCAGGCGACGCTGAACGACGCGTTGCCGACGTTCACGTCGCCGAGCGGGATCGCATGCACCGGAGCCACGATGAAATCGAAGAGCGATCCGGCCTGCGAAGTGGTCGTGAACAGCCCGATCACGGGGCCGCTCGCCTGCGCATGAGCGGGAACGAAGACGGTGTCGATGATGGGACGGGTCCAGCGGCGCGGAAGAAGGTTCGCCGCCGCGAAGGCACCGCCGGTGCCCGCGAGTGTCAGCAGCAGGCGCCGCCGCGCGCGACCGTGAGCGTTGGGTTCCGCTGTCGGATGGTCAGGAGTCTGGTTCATGCTTCCCTCAGGCGAGGTCCTTGTCTGCATAGGGTGACGACATTCTCGCGTCGGTAGTGGAGTTGATGGCGCATTCGCCGCCAGGGATCGCCGCGCCGCTCGTTTCGTCGCCCTGGAACGACGCATCGAACGAAAGCTGGCTGCCGTCGACTGTCTGATTGAAGAGCAGGATCGTGCCGTCGACGTGGCCTTCCGAGAGAGGAGCGGTGTCGATGCTGAAGTCCTGCAGGAAGTTGCCCTTGCGTGCGCCGTTGCCGCTCGTGACGAAGGAGATTGCGTTGTTGGTCGTCAGGAGCGTGCCGGAGACGCAGATGCTGTAGCCCTCGGCCACGAGGTCCCATGCCGCATCGAAGACCGCGTTGCCGACCACGATGTTCCCCAGTGGAATCGGGGCCGCGTGCACGGGCGCGACGAGAAGGTCGAAGATCGACGCGAGCTGCCCCGTGGTGGTGAAGAGGCCGACGACCGGACCGCTCGCTTGCGCGTGAGCCGGGACGACGATCGTGTCGATGATCGGCCGCGTCCACTCGCGCGGAAGCACATTGGCGGACGCGAACGCGCCACCGGTGGCGGCAAGGGTCAGCAGCAGCCGGCGTCGTGCCCGCCCGTGAGCGTCAGGGTTACCAGTCACACTTTCACGGCGTTCTTCCACGCTGCCTCCTCGTTGCCGAAACGGTCGTCGGGCAATATCGCCGACTCACACAGGCAAGTCAAGGGCCTGGCGACGTGTCCGACGAACGTCACCCATTTAATTGGCCGCTCGGCATTTTAAGAGGGTCCGCCCGGCATCCAGAAATGTGCCGGGCGGTCCGGTAAGAGTGAGGTGTCAGATCTTGCGCGTCTTGAGGTCCGACGCAATCCGGTTCAGAAGCGCGCGCTCGCTCGTCGAGACCCTGCCGATGCCGAAGAGACCGCCCGACGCGGCAGCGATCTTCTCGCAGTAGTCGACGAGATCATCCGCGTTCAGCGTAGCCGACAGACCCTCCGTGCCGGACGAGAGCATCGCGCCGATCAGGCGTCGTGCGCGCTCGAACACGGCCGGCTGCGGACGGTGGGCCATCCACTGCTCCAACTGGCGTCCGGCGACGCTGTTGTCCTGGATGCCGCGGCTGCGAGCGAGTTGAATGAGGAGATCGCGTTCGGCGCTGGTGACGTCACCTTCCTCCCAGGCCATTTCGAGCACGGGAAACAGGGGGAGAAGGCTCACGGTCTCGGGCGTGAAGCCGAGCTCCTGCAATTGAGCGAGCAGGGCGGGGTCGGCGAGACCCGTCTGCCGTGCCATGTCCCCGCGCGCCTTCTCGGCCTCCGCGGTCTCTCGCATCTTTTCGATCAACTCGCGGTCTTTTCGGCGGAAGTACTCCTCTTCCAGTGACTTGCCTCGCTTTGCCAGTGCGTCCTCGTCTGCCATTCGGCCTCCGCCCTGCATTTTTTCACACCTTCGGTTGCGCGTTCGGTGCCGCCGGGATAATGGTTCATGCATATACTGTCTGGCGCCGTACGACCCGGACATGTGTCCAGGTCCTGACGCCTCTGAGGTGAACAAACATGGAACGTCGTCCCATCCAGTCGATGCCCGTCTCCGTCGTCGGTCTTGGGTGCAACAACTTCGGGATGCGCATCGAGTACGAGGGGAGCAAGCGCGTTGTCGATGCGTGTCTCGACGCCGGCATCAACTTCTTCGACACGGCGGACGTCTATGGAGGCAGCAAGAGCGAGGAGTATCTCGGGCGTGCGCTCGGCAGCCGGCGATCGCAGGCGATTGTTGCGACCAAGTTCGGCGCGAAGCTCGATGACGAGCGCCATGGCGCGAAGCCTGCGTACATCAAGCGCGCCGTTGAAGACAGCCTGAAGCGTCTCGGGACCGATTACATCGATCTCTATCAGCTCCACGTCCCCGATCCGCACGTGCCGGTGGCCGAGACGCTCGGTGCGCTCGACGAGCTGGTCAAGGCCGGGAAGGTGAGAGCCATCGGTTGTTCGAACTTCTCGGCGGAGCAGCTGGGCGACGCGGAGGGGGCGGTTGCTCCGGGAGCTGCGCGCTTCGTGAGCGTGCAGAACCACTACAGCCTGCTGCATCGCGAGCCGGAGCCGGAGGTCCTTCCCGCGTGCAGGCGTCTCAATCTGGCGTTCCTGCCGTACTTCCCGCTGGCGAGCGGTGTCCTCACCGGCAAGTACGTCTCCGGACAACCCGCGCCGGCGAACAGCCGCCTGTCGCTCGAGTGGACGGAACGGTTCAGGACGGAGCAGAACATCGAGATCGCGGAGAAGCTGAAGGCGTTCGCCCAGCAGCGGGGCCACACGCTTCTCGAGCTCGCGATGTCGTGGCTCGTGGCCCGACCAGCCGTGACGTCGATCATTGCCGGCGCGACGTCGCCGGAACAGGTCCGCGCGAACGCTGCGGCGGTGAGCTGGCGGTTGACGGAAGAGGAGATCGCCGAGATCGACGGGATTGCGACGAAGGAGGACGGTGAATCTTGAGGTCCTCCAGGTCCTCAGGGTCCTCCAGGTCCTTCAGGTGCTCCAGGTGCGCGGAGTTCTGAGTCGCAATGTGAGCCGCACGCAGCGGACTTCAGCACCAGCAGGACCTGAAGTGCCAGCTGCGTTTCTCAGATCTCATTCTTTCTGATGCACGCGGCGAGGTGATCGCTGGCCGCCGATCCGGTCGCCTGACCGACCGGCTCGAGCGGCGGGACGGCGGCTTTGCACTCCTCGATCATGAACGGGCAGCGCGGATGAAACGGACAGCCCGCAGGCGGTGAAACCGGACTGGGCGCTTCACCTTCGACCGGTGTGAAGAGGCGCTGCTTGCGCGGGTTGGGCTCCGGGACCGCCTGCAGCAGCGCGCGCGTATAGGGGTGGGCTGGCCGCGTGAACACGCCGTTCGCCGGCCCGCGCTCGACGATTCGACCGAGATACATGATCGCGATCGAGTCGCTGACATGCTCGACGACCGAAAGGTCGTGGCTGATGAAGATGTAGGTCAGCCCGCGCTCGCGCTGCAGCCGCACCATCAGGTTCAGCACCTGGCTCTGGACGGACACATCCAGGGCGGACACGGGCTCGTCTGCAATCACGAGCTTCGGATCGAGTGCCAGCGCGCGCGCGACCCCGATGCGTTGCCGCTGACCGCCCGAGAACTCGTGCGGGTAGCGGTCGAGCATTTCGCCCGTCAGCCCGACGGTCTGCAGGAGCTCGCGCACCTTCGCGACCTGTTCCGCCTTCGACCCCATTCCGTGCACGAGAAGCGGCTCCCGAACGATCTCGCCGATCGTCATGCGGGGATTGAGCGACGAATAGGGATCCTGGAAGACCATCTGCATCTCGCGCCGCAGCTGGAACAGCTCGTCACGCGAGGCGCTGGCGACGTCCGTCCCGTCGAACAGGACCTGTCCCGCCGTTGGATCCTCGATGCGCATGATGGTCCGGCCGAGTGTGGACTTCCCGCAGCCCGACTCGCCAACCAGTCCCAGGGTCTTCCCGCGCTCCACGACGAGGCTCACGTCGTCCACGGCGCGCACGTCTCCGATGCGGCGTCCCCAGACGCCTCCCCGGACCGGGTAGTACTTCTTCAGTCCTTCGACGACGAGGAGCGGCGCGCTGCCGTTGCCGTTCACGTCAGACTGCTCCTGCGGTCAGCGGGATCGCGCCGACGGGGAAGTGGCAGGCGGCCAGGCTGTGTTCCTTGCGCTCGAGCGCCGGATCGACTTCGAGACAGGTCTGCTGATCGGCGTCGCTCAGCTCCGCCTTGCGCCAGCAGCGGGCCGCGAACCGGCACCCCTTCGGCGGGTGCAACAGTGACGGGACCACGCCCTCGATCGTCGGCAGCTCCGATTTCTTCGTGGCGGCGCCGCGCGGCATGCTTCGAAGCAGTCCCTTCGTGTAGGGATGCTCGCTCCGCTCGAAGATCTGGATGACGTCGCCGAGCTCGACGATCCGTCCTGCGTACATCACGGCGACGTCGTTGCACATCTGCGCGATGACGCCCATGTCGTGCGTGATGAAGAGCACCGCGGCGCCCGTGCGCTTCTGCATCTCTTCGATCAGGTAGAGGATCTGCAGCTGGATCGTCACGTCGAGCGCTGTCGTCGGCTCGTCGGCGATGAGCAGCTTGGGCTCGGTCAGGAGCGCCATCGCGATCATCACGCGCTGCTTCATGCCGCCCGAGAGCTCGTGCGGATACGACAGGAGCCGGGCTTCCGGCTCCGCGATCCCCACGGTGCGCAGCATCTCGATCGTCCGGGCGCGCGCGGCGGCGCCCTCGAGCCCGAACCGCAGCCTGAGCACCTCGCCGACCTGCCGCTCCACCGTGAACACGGGGTTGAGCGACGTCATCGGGTCCTGGAAGATCATCGAGATCTCCTTGCCCCTGATGGACGGCAGCTCGTGGCTGGGGAGCTTCAGGATGTCCGTGCCCTGGAAGCGGATGGATCCGCCGAGGATCCGGCCGGGCGGGCTCGGCACGAGGCGAAGGATCGAGGAGGCCGTCACGCTCTTGCCGCAGCCCGACTCGCCCACCAGACCGAGCGTCCTCCCCGAGTCCACGTAGAAGGAGACGCCGTCCACGGCGCGCAGCAGTCCACCTTCCGTATCGAAGCCGACCTGCAGGTTCTCGACCTGGAGGAGCGGCGCCGGCGACAGGCTGCGGGCTTCAGGCTCCGGGCTATCAGTCGTTGGTCGTGGGTCGGCCAAGGGCGATGTCACTCGAAGCGTTCGCGGACGCCGTAGAAGTCTTTGTCGATGTCCTCGTCGACGGGAAGGGCTTGGCCCGTGGCCATCGCCTGATCGAGCGCCGCCTTCCTTTCAGGATCGAACCAGAAGACGGGCCATTCCCCAAAGCCCCGCAAAAGACGTCTCGGGAGATAAAAATCCGGGAAAACCAGATAGTCCCAGTGCACAAGCCGGATGTATGGGGCTCCCCAGAACGGGATGTAGAAGGCTTCGTCATGCACGATCTCGTCTATGCGATACATCGCTTTGAGACGAGTCGCATGGTCTTGACTCTCTTCGTACACGCTGATCAACTCGTCCACCTCAGGCGTTCCGAAACTCCAGATGTTGTTGTTGTTCGTGCTCTTCGTGAACTCGCTGTGGAAGAACTGTCGAGGGTCAGGGTAAAGGTCGGTTGTCCGTCCCGTGAGCGTCATCTCGTACTTGCGTTCGAGCCCTCGCTCGAACGCGGTACCCGGCTCTAGGAATTGAAGACGCATGTCAATTCCTGCCCGCCGGTACTCCTGCTGCATTACCGTGAGGTGCCGCGTCAGGCCAGGAGAGCCATAGATGAGCGAGAAGCTTGCCTTCTCACCTCGATCGTTTACGAGGATGTCGTCCGTGTCGGTACGGGTGAAGATCAATCCCCGAAATACGTTTCGGAGGCTGCCAAAAGCGCTCTCGGAAACAATGTTCTCCGGACGGCGATATCCGGCTCGCTCGAGATACTCGCGCGCTTTC
>JBFWPD010000279.1:0-5821 GCA_050250175.1 Vicinamibacterales bacterium | reverse complement strand
CGCTGACGGATCTCACCCTGGCGCAGGCGGCCGCGCTTCGCGCGGTGCGCGGGCCGAAGATTCCCGTCGCCGTCGGCATGCGGAACTGGCACCCCTTCATCAAGGACGCGCTTTCAGAACTGGCCGACTCCGGCGTTTCACGCGTCGTCGCAATCCCGCTCGCGCCGCAATTCTCGACGCTGAGCGTCACGAAGTACTTCGACGCGGCAACGGCTGGTCTACCGGACGGCATGACGCTCGTCCGCGTCGCATCCTTCCATTGCCATCCCCTGCTGATCGGCGCGTTCGCCTCGCGCGTGCGCGACGCTGCTCCGCAGCCCGGCGAAGAAGTCATCTTCAGCGCGCACAGCCTGCCTGCCCGAGTGATCAAAAGCGGCGACCCGTATGCGAACGAATTCGCCCGAACAGCGCGTGCCGTCGCGGCGCGCGAGGGACTCCGGCGCTACAGGCGGGCGTATCAGAGCGCAGGGCGAACGCCGGAACCCTGGATCGGCCTGGACATCGCCGATCTGATCGCGCACCGTGCGGACCATGGCGCGCGACGCTTTCTCGTGGTGCCGGTCGGGTTCGTGTGCGACCACACCGAGATCCTGTTCGACATCGACACGCAGGCAAAAGCAGCCGCCGATGCTCGCGGAGTGGCTCTCCGGCGTACCGAGTCGCTGAACACGATGCCTCAGTTCATCGCCCTGCTGGCGGACCTCGTGCGGACCGCGGCGCATGATTGATGTCGTCGTCGTCGGCGGCGGGATCGCAGGGCTCGCGGCGGCGTACGAGCTGACCCGCAACGGCGTCCCCTTCGAGCTGCTCGAAAGCAGCCACCGTCTTGGCGGCGTCATCCTCAGCGAGCAGGAGGACGGGTTCACGATCGATGCGGGCCCGGATTCACTGCTGGTTCAGAAAGCCGAAGGGATCAGGCTGGCCGAAGAGGTCGGACTCGGAGATCGTCTGGTCCCGACATCTCCTCCACGGCTCGCATATATCCAGCGCGCGGGACGGCTGCACCCGCTGCCGGCGACCTCGGTGCTGGGAGTGCCGACGGAAGTCGGACCGTTCCTGCGCACGGCGCTGTTTTCCTGGCCCGGCAAGATGCGCATGGGCGCGGAGATCTTCGTTCCGCGACGCGACGATCCCGGTGACGAATCGATTGGCGCCTTCATGACACGACGCTTTGGCGTCGAGGCAACCGACTATCTCGCAGAACCCCTCCTGGCGGGCATTCACGCGGGCGACGTGCATCGCTTGTCGCTGCATGCGCTGTTCCCTCGCTTTGTCGAAGCCGAACGGAAGCACGGGAGTCTCCTTCGCGCCTTCAGAGAGGATCGACGCCGGCGTGGGACAGGCACGCCGAGCGACGGTGCGTTCAGGTCGCTCCCCGGCGGGCTCACCGAGCTCGTGAATGCGCTGGCCGCCGCCCTGCCCCGCGATTCAGTGCATCTCAACAGCGCCGTGACTGACATCACCAGGGACGGACCGGACTATCGTGTGGCCACGAACACTGGCCGCGTGCTCAGTGCGCGGTCGGTCATCGTCGCCGCACCGGCGTTCGCCGCCTCGCGTCTCCTGCGGACGCTCGATGCCCCGCTCTCCCGGCTGTGCGACGCCATCGAGTACTCATCGACGGCGACGATTCTGCTCGCCTTCGATCGGCAGTCGGTGGCGCATCCCTTGAACGGATCGGGATTCGTCGTTCCTCGGGTCGAGAACACCGGCGTTCTCGCGGCTTCGTGGTTGTCGTCGAAGTGGCCGCACCGCGCGCCGCAGGGCCGCGTCCTCATGCGCGCCTTCGCCGGCGGCGCACGCGATCCCGACGCGGTGAATCGCCCGGACGGAGACCTCGTTCGACTCGCACTCGATGCCCTGACTCCATTGCTCGGACTGCGCGCTGCTCCGCTCTTCTCGCGGGTATACCGGTGGACTCGCGCGAGCGCACAGCACAACGTCGGTCACCTCGAGCGCATGCGCGCGATTGATGCGGCACTCGCGGAGCACCAGGGGCTGTTTCTCACCGGCAGCGGCTTCCGCGGTGTCGGCATTCCCGACTGCGTGGCCGACGCCCGGGCCACTGCGCGACAGAGCGCCGAGCGGCTGCGCGGCGAGCCGTTCGTGTCCCAGAAAGGTTTGGCATGACTCGACGATGGTTCGCCCTGATGTTCGCTGGACTGCTTTACGCGGCACCTCTTGAAGCACAGACGAGCGGCGATGTGCCGGGCCCCATCGGGGCCGTGCTTCGTGACATCAAGGCCGCCGATACCGGGATGCTGGCCGTGTCGGAGGAGGATGGCCGGTTCCTGCGCGTCATGGCTGTTGTTCGCGGTGCGACGCGCGCACTCGAGATCGGGGGCGCCAGCGGCTACAGCGCGATCTGGATCGGTCTGGCGATGCGCGAAACGGGCGGACACCTGACCACGATCGAGTACGACCCCACGCGGGCCAAGGAACTGCTCACCAACATCAGCCGGGCCGGACTGACCGATGTCGTCACCGTCGTCGCCGGCGATGCATTCAAGGTGATTCCATCGCTCGAAGGCTCGTTCGACTTCGTGTTTCTCGACGCGTGGAAGCCGGACTACAAGCGGTTCTACGACCTGGTGCTGCCGCGCCTGCAACGCGGCGGCGTGTTTCTCGCGCACAACACCGTGAACAAGCGGGACGAGATGCAGGACTTCCTCGAGGCCATCCAGTCGAGTCCGGCCGTCTTCACGACGCTGGTCAGTCCGTCGCAGGAAGGCATGTCCGTCTCGGTCAGACGCCGATGAAGACGGTTCACATGATCGGCGTACCGCTCGACCTCGGCGCCGGCCGGCGCGGCGTCGACATGGGGCCCTCGGCGTTTCGCATCGCAGGAGTGGCGGACAAGCTCACGGCCCTGGGGGTGCGAGTCACGGACAAGGGGGATATCGCCGCCCCGATTGCTGAACGGCGTCCCCCCAGGGACACCCGCAAGAAGTACGTGCAGGACATCGCGCGCGTCTGTCAGCGGCTGTACCAGACGTCACTCGCGTCCCTCTCCGAGAGCGCGCTTCCCCTCGTCGTCGGCGGCGATCACAGCCTCGGAGCCGGGTCGGCGGCCGCGACCTCGGCGTGGGCGCGCGCGGCACACGGCAAGCCGATCGGCCTGCTCTGGGTCGATGCGCACGGTGACATGAACACGCCCGAGACGTCGCCGAGCGGAAATGTCCATGGCATGCCGCTCGCCGCACTCCTCGGCGGCGAGCCCGCGGAGCTCGCGCACTTCGCCGGCGAGGGCGCGGCGATCGATCCCTCGCACACCGTGCTCGTCGGCGTTCGCAATCTCGACGAGCGCGAGAAGGAGGCGGTCCGCAAGTCCGGCGTGCATGTCTATACGATGAAGGACATCGATCGCGCCGGTGTGGCGTCAGTCGCCGAGCAGGCGGTCGGTATCGCTGGCAATGGGACGGCCGGCATCCATGTGTCGTTCGACATGGACGTGTGTGATCCGTCGATTGCACCCGGCGTGGGGACCCCGGTGCGGGGCGGCCTCGATTACCGCGAGGCGCACATGATGATGGAGCTGGTCGCGGACTCCGGCCTGCTCCGCGCGCTCGACATCGTCGAGATCAATCCCACGTTGGATGTGCGGAACGCCACCGCGCAGCTCGGCGTGGAGCTGGTGCAGTCAGCGCTGGGAATGAAAATACTCTGAACAGTCAGGCTACGGGCTTCAGGCTCCCGGCCACAGGCGCGCTGAAAACCGGTATCGCAAGGCGACGATGTTCGCGGTACTCCTCGTCCTCGTCTCCATCGCCGCGGCGGCGGTCGCGGCGATCTCCGGCTTTGGAATCGGGAGTCTGCTGACACCGGCCTTCGCGGTTGCCGTCGGCGCCAGAACAGCGATTGCCGCGGTATCCCTCCCTCACTTCGCCGGCACGGTTCTCCGCTTCTGGCGCATCTCGGGGCCGCTCGGGTTCGTGGCCGGCATCGTGTCCGGATTCTTCGGGGGCTGGTCGGAAACCAGGGAGGCATCCGCGCGGCGGCGATGCTTGGCTTCGAGGTGACGCGCGATCAATTCGTCGCCACGGCGACGGCCGTTGCGCTGCTCGTGGATCTCGTTCGCCTGCCGATCTATCTGCTGACGGAGGGCGCCGCCGTCGCGCTGATCTGGCCGTTGGTCGCGATGACCACGGTCGGCGTTGCTCTCGGAACGCTCGCTGGCGGCGCGATGCTGCGGCGCATCCCGGAGCCTGTTTTTCGTCGCGCTGTCGGCGTGCTGGTTCTGCTCCTTGGCATCGCGGTACTCGTCCGCGGAGGCACCTGAGACGTCGGCGCCGCAGAACCTGCGTAGTACAATCCGCGCAGTCCCGCGTCTTGGCCCGGTAGCTCAGTGGTAGAGCATCTGACTTTTAATCAGGTGGTCGTGGGTTCGATCCCCACCCGGGTCACCACAAATGTTGGTCTTTTTGCTTCTTTGAGGTCGCGGCGGGCATTCAGGTCACATGTGGTAGCGGCACTTCGAACGCGCCCTGCAGGACGCCATCTGAAATCGCGTGACGTGTCCGCGCTCGCGCAGCTCCCACCGCAGTCCTGGCACCCTCGGCAGGATCGGCACGGAAGACACTCTTCGCTACGTCGAATCACGACTGCCGCTTGAGCAGTGTGGCCACAGCAGAAAGCAGTTCAGACATCGGAAACGGCTTTGCCAGGGTCTGTGACGCCCCGAGCAGCGCCGCAGGCTTCAAATAGTCCTGCGAGCTGATCAAACCGCCTGCGGAGACGGCAAGAATCGGCACCTCCTGGTCCCGGGCACGAATCCCCCGCAGTGTCTCGAGGCCGTCCTTTGTCGGCATCACGATGTCCAGGATGATCAGATCCGGTCGGTGCTCGCGAAACAGCGCCAGCGCCACCTCGCCGTCAGGCGCCTCGTCGACGAGATACCCAGCCTGCCTCAGCGTCCGTTTGACCAGCTCCCGAAACGCGGGCTCGTCGTCGACGACTAGCACGCGCTTGGTGGACACGTCCGTCGCTCCGCATTCGTCCCGGTGAACCACGCCGGGCAATCAGTCGCTGTCCCGATGGCCGTTGCTCTCTCGGCAATCGTTTGAAGGCTGCCACACTGTCGGAGGGTGGCCGCGATGTCGTCAATCACACCATCGAGGAGCGCTGAAGAACGTCTCCAGAGGCCGTCGCGGCCTGAGGCAGAATGCGCTACGTTGTGCTGAGCAGGACCAATTCTGGAACTCGGGATCTCAGGCGAAAGCGCTCGTCGGAACGTTCTCACGATCCTCCTCACTGCGCTCGTCATTCAGACGGTCGGCGAAGGGAGAATCTTATTCGAGCCTTCCGACACGAAGTTGTCAGATCTCGTCGGACGCGGAGTGTTGACTCGGTACTCGGCTACAGGCCTTATGCTAGACGTCCAACGAAGTCCTGGAGTACAGACCCACGATCGATCAATGAATCGATCTGGCCACGCACTCACCCGCAACCGCTGAGCAACACTCCGCGACCTCGTGTTCAATGATGCAGGCGCTCCTGAAGAATGTTCAGAGTCCTGCGAACGATCTCTGTGTGGTCGTTGCGCTGATCGACCGCATGCTGACCCCTGGTAGAGCCCGCGCACCAATGAGCGATTCACGTAGCGACCGACTCCACGACAGTATCCGCCTGAGCCGAAACGATGCGGCCCGCCTTCTCGCACAGGCTCAACACGATTCAATGCGACGCATTCTGCGCTCGGCGCTTCGCGACCTGGACGAAGCCGTGCTCTGGTTGCGTCAACCCAACGTTGACCGGCGGCCGGGCGTGCTGACAATCCCCGTGTTGGCCGTCTCCACGGCTGAAGCGAAGCTCGAGCAGGTGC
>JBFWPD010000278.1:0-5825 GCA_050250175.1 Vicinamibacterales bacterium | reverse complement strand
ACGGTTCCCACCCGCCACGGCCTCCGACCGCCAGCCACCCTCCCACCGGCGCCACGGCCATGGCAAGACCGAGGAACAGCTGCGTCCAGGTCGTGTACCGCTTCGCAAGCGAGTACCAGAACACGATCGCAAGAGCCAGCGGAGACAGCAGCAGACACAGCGGGCTGAGCCGCCAGGACGCAAAGACGAAGACAGCCGTCGAGACGAACACGAAGAGCCCGGCCTCCATCGTGGACATCGCGCCTCGAGGCAGTTCCCGGTTGGCGGTCCGCGGATTGAGCCTGTCGATCCGGGCGTCCACGAGACGATTGAATCCCATCGCGGCGCTCCGGGCAGCCACCATCGCCACGACAATCCACCCGGCCGTGCTCCAGGTCACCGGATGCTCGCGCGCCGCGAGCAGCGCACCGGCAAACGCGAACGGCAGCGCGAAGACCGAGTGGCTGAACCGGACGAATGACAAGTAGGTGCGAACTCGGGCGAACATCTCAGGCTTCAGGCTTCAGGCTTCAGGCCAGGGGCTCCAGGCTGCGGACATACCGGGCCGCCCCACATTCAATCTTCAATCTTCAATCTTCAATCTTCAATCTGAAATCTTCAATCTTCAATCCAACTGACCTGATCCGGCGTGACGCCGGAGACGAGATATTCTTCCACATCGCTCGTCCCCTCCGGAATGCTGACGGCCACGAGCCGCGCGCGCTTCCCCGGCTCGATGCTGCCGTACTCGGACTCGAACCCGAGTGCACGGGCACCCTCGAGTGTCGCGCTCTCGATCAGCGTCGCAGCGGCGACGTCTGGCGTGAGGGCCCGCAACGTCGCGAGCTCCGCGAAGACGCTGAGGTCGGGGGCGCTCGCGAGGCTGTCCGTCCCGATGGCCACCCGCACACCCGACGCATAGAAGTCGGAGATTGGCGGGGCACCCGCACCCGTGTGGCCGTTGCTGCGCGGACAGGTCACCAGTGTGGCGCGATGTCGCGCCAGCCGGCCGAGATCGTCCTGCGACATCTGAACGCCGTGGACGACGAGAGGACGCCGGGCGAGAAAGCCGTTGTCTTCGAGGTACCGCACCGGGCTCACGCCCGGAGCCCGCCACGACTCGTCCCATGAGCCCAGCTCTTCGAGCACCTGCCGCCAGGGGCCCTGACCCGTCAGGACGAAGTCGACCTCCTCGGCCGACTCGGACAGGTGCACGCTGCAGGGCAGGAACGGCCTGCGATCCAGCTGGCGCGTGATCGCACGGAACACCAGAGGACCAACAGAGTATGGCGCATGGGCCGCGAGGCTCACGCGGACGCCGGGATGCTCGGGCAGCGAATCGATCCGGCGCCACGCCTGCTCGACGAACGCGTCGGCATCCTCGTTCCTGAATCGCAGGAGCTCGTAGAACACCACGCCGCCCAGGCCTCCGGCCGCGAGCGGCGACGGCGTGACGAGCGTATTGCTGATGTCGCCGACGAGCGCCGTCCCGGCATCCTTCGACTCCTCTATCGCCTGCTCGACCGCCGCGATGATCGCCGGCGACCACGGATCAGGATGCCCGCGACGGGCTCCCATGATGTGCCGGGCCCACTGCACGAAGTTCGACGCCGGTGGAACTACGTCGCGGAGGTATGAGAGCTCGAGATGTGTGTGGGCGTTGACGAGCCCCGGGAGCACGGCGACGCGTCCCAAATCCCGCTCCGGGGCCGGCGCGTGATCGACGGACACGGCGGGCACGGCGGGCCGGCGTCCGACGCTCGCGATCCTCCCCCGATCGATCGACAGCCACCCGTCCCGAATCGGAGGACCGCTGACCGGAACGACCCAGTCAGCGCGGTACAGCACCATCGCCGTCGGATTCGCGCGCGGCTTTCCCTGCTCTGCTCCTGGCTGGATACAGACGCAGTTCCGCGGCCACCGACGTGTCGCCATCTTCACGAGCTCTTGCCAGCTCGAGCATGCGATGCACCGGCCGTTCGCGAAACACAGGGTCGCCCAGGATCTCGTAGTGCATGTTGCGGCGCTTGGCCGCGAAGCCGGCGTCTTCGATGTTCCTGACGATCTCGACTTCGTCCATGCAGTACGACGCGCCAGCAGCCCGGACGACGTTCTCCTCGATCATCACGCTGCCCATGTCATTGGCACCAAAGGCCAGACTGAGCTGCCCTACCTTGCCGCCCTGCGTCACCCAGGACGACTGGAGGTTGTCGAAGTTGTCGAGGACGATGCGCGCGATGGCGAGCGTACGCAGATAGTCGATGCCCGTGGCTTCCACTCCGGACAGCTCGGTGTGATCGGGCTGGAAGCTCCAGGTGATGAACGCGGTGAATCCGCCGGTCTCGTCCTGGAGGCCGCGAAGCCGCAGCATGTGCTCGATGCGCTCTGCATCGGTCTCCACGGTGCCGTACATCATCGTGGCCGTCGTCCTCAGGCCGGCGCGATGCGCATGGCGCATGACGTCGAGCCACTCGTCGGCCGTCGCCTTCCCGATGCAGTGCAGGAGTGTGCGGACGCGATCGACCAGAATCTCGGCGCCACCGCCGGGCACGCTGTCGAGACCCGCAGCAATCAATCGCTCGAGGACGACGGGCACCGGCAGCTGCGACAACCGCGAGATGTGGATCACCTCCGGGGGCGACAGCGCATGAAGCTTGAAGTCGGGATAGCGTGACTTGATGGCGCGAAAGAGATCTTCGTACCATCCGATCGGCAGGTCGGGATTGTGTCCGCCCTGGAGAAGCAGCTGCACACCGCCGACGGCGATCGTCTCGTCGATCTTCGTGAAGATCTCATCGAAGCCGAGGACGTACCCGCCGTCGCCGCCCACAGGTCGATAGAACGCGCAGAAGTTGCACTTCGCCACGCAGACGTTCGTGTAGTTGACGTTGCGGTCGATGATGTAGGTGACGATGCCCTCGGGATGACGGCGCGCGCGGATCGCATCGGCGAGCCGGCCGAGCAGCGACGTGGGAGCCTGCTGATAGAGAAGCAGCGCCTCGTCGCCGCTGACGCGCCCCCCGGCCCGCACTTTGTCCGCGATCTGCTCGATCGTCATCTCGTCACAGAACGGTATCGGCGTCGAAGAACCGGACGGGACCTGGCGACTCGACGACACCCGCCTCGGCCGCATAGCGGTAGAACGTCTCGAGACCGGCGCGCTCGGCGTCTCCGAGCCCGTAGCGGATATTATCCCGCAGGTATCGCTCCCCCAGTTCCTGACGCTCCGGCTGCGTCTGGAAGTACTCGCGCGCGACCTCTTTCACGTGAGCCACGCCGGCGTCGCGCGTTTCCTGCAGGGCGGCGATGTCGCCGGCCGTGAGGACCCCGCTGCGACCCGCCCAGAAGGCGTACACGAACGGCAGGCCGGTGAGCTCGGTCCACTGCTGGCCAAGGTCGATTGCCTCGATCTCAATCGCCGACCGCGGCTCGCCACGCTTGCGCGCCACCTCGCCGGCCACCTGCCCGAGCGACGCGTCGTCGAGCAGGAGCGCCGCGTCGCCGATGATCAGCGCGGCATCAGCGCCAGCAAGCATCGACGGCAAGTCCGGTCCACGGGTTTCGAGCGCCGGGTCGATGTGAAAGCGGCGTGCGCAGAAGACCCGGACGAGCGCGACCGACGTCCGGGAGCTCACGTCCAGCGCGAGCGACCGCACGCGAGACACCGGCCTGATCGTGTAAAGCATGACCGACGCGACCGGGCCGTTCGATCCAATCGCCAGATCGGGCACGATGCGGTACTCCGCCTCCCGGGGCGCGCGGAGATACTCGATTGAAGGAATCAGCCCGACGTCGATCGCGCCTTCGTGCAGCAGGTCGGCGCAGCGCGAAGGCACGTCGTAGCGGACCTCAAAGCCCTGCCGGCGTTCGAGGCGGTACACCAATGGGCGGGCGTTCAGGTATTCGACCGCGCCGAGGCGGAGGGGGACGATCCGGCGGTCGCTCATCCGATGACGAGATCGAAGCGTCCGTTACGCTCCGCCGGCTCGAATCCGGCCGCGCGAACCTGACGCTCGAGATCGCGCCGCGCAGCTCGACGCGGGCCCTCGGCAAGATCGTCGACCGGCGCCACACCGTCGAGGTCGTCGGCACCGAACGTGAGCGCGACCTGCGCGAGCTTCGGACCGTAGAGCGCCCAATCCACCTGAATCGACGGAACATTCTCGAGGAACAGCCTCGCCAGCGCGACCCGCTTCACATCGTCGTATCCCGTCGTCGGCAGCGATGGGTTGAAGCGGCGAGGGAGCGGCGCGAACGCGCGGATGACTGCGACCGCGCGCTGCAGCTCCGACACCTGGTCGAGGAGGGACGGGATGTCACCCTCAGGAAGCTGTTCGACGGTCAACCGCGCGAGCGCAAGACCCGCGATATTGACCTCCTCGATGGCCCGGCGTGCATCACGCAGCCGATCGATCGGCGCCTCGGCCACGAGCTCCATTCCGGCAGCGTGCAGTTCCTCGAGAAGCTGCCTCAGGGTCATCGACTCACGCGCGGTGAGCAGCTCGAGATCGGCCAGCGAATAAGCCGAGAGCGGGACATCGCCGGCAGCGGCCGCGACGGTACGCACGCGAGCGATCGCCTCCGCGCACGAGGCCGGCGCACCTACCAACCGCACCTCGCCGGCCGAAGGACCGATGACGATGGGCGCGTTTGAAGCCACGGGAACGTCTGCGACACGCACGAATGTGGTCCTGCGGCCATGCATGCGCTGCCTCGCCTCGTCGGCGAGCATGCCGATGGCAAGGATGTCGTGGCTTGCGGCGAGTGCCTGAAGGTCAGCGGCCGGCGCGGGCATGGGGAACCACGATCGTATCACTCACGGCTGGGCGGGGTCTCCCGGGTGGGGCTGGTGGGACCGGTCGGAGACAGGTCTTTGGTCGACCACCCGGCTCACCAGGCCGACCTGCCCTACCCCTGCCTACTGCACCGAGGGGCCGAAGAGCACGCCGAGGCCTATCGCGAGTATGAGCGCCAGGATCCAGCCGAGCGCGCATACCGCGACCGCACGCCCGGTGCTCTGATAGTCGAGCGCCTGGCGAACGGCCACGACCATTGCCGCAAGCATCCATACCGACGTCACGGCAAACACCGGAACGGTTGCAGATGGCATCATCCCGAGAAAGCGGAGCAAGCCGGGCGTGGAGGCAAATCCGATGGTGCGGAGGAGCTGCCCGACATCAGCCCGCGTCTGGGCTCCGGGCAGAATCCGCGTGCCCACCTCGAGCGTGACCACTGCCCATGCCGCCCACGACAGCAGGGCAAGCACGCTGATGAACACAACGCTCGCGATGCTGGGGCCACGGAGATCGCCGGCGCCGAATCCAGCGGCGATGCTGGAGAGCAGGACCACTGCGAACGCCTGCGAGGTTGCGGAAGCGTCTGCTTCGACCTCCTCGTAGATCGCTGCGTCGAGAGCAGCAGCGCCGATCAGGCGTTGAAGAAACGTGTTTCGTCGTGTGACGGCCATGCCTGGCTATTATGCAAGAGCCTCGCCACTGGATGTGCAGGACCGCAGGAAGGCGGGGCGGCGAAGGCGGAACTACGGCCGAGCCGATGCGCGGGACAGGATCTCGGCAGCCCGTTTGGCGGCCTGCTCGGTCGTGCGGATCCTCGCGGGCCACGAGCGGTTGTACCCCTCGGACGCCCACTTGCGCGTCGCATCGATGCCCATCTTGCCGCCAAAGGCCGGCAATTCTGCGGCATCGTCGAGATCGTCCACCGGCCCCTTCGTCATCTGGACGTCCCGCAGGGGATCCATGTGGGTGCCGACAATCCACGCGACCTCGTTCAGGTCGTGGACGTTCACGTTCCTGTCCACGACGACCACGGTCTTCGAGAACATCAGC
>JBFWPD010000277.1:0-5831 GCA_050250175.1 Vicinamibacterales bacterium | reverse complement strand
ATCGTCGACAACGCGTCCTGGCGCTGGGTGTTTCTGATCAATCTTCCGGTTGGCGTGGCGGCCCTGGCAATCACGTCTACCGCGCTGAAGCACCTGACGATCAACCGGCGATCGCACCGCATCGACTGGCAGGGCGCGGCACTGCTCGTCGGCGGTGCGACGAGCCTGCTGCTCGTCCTCGTGTGGGGCGGTGTCGAGTACCCGTGGACGTCGGACGTCGTGATTGGGCTCGGGATCACGGGGGTGCTGCTCACGGCGTCGTTCGTCTTCTGGGAAGGCAAGGCTGCGGAGCCCATTCTTCCCTTGCGTCTGTTCCGGACGTCCATCTTCACCGTGACGTCGATCATCGGATTCATGATCGGGTGTGCGATGTTCGGCGGCGTCGTGTTCCTGCCGCTGTTCCTGCAGGTCGTCATGCAGGCGTCGGCCACGGATTCGGGATTGCTGCTGCTGCCGTTCATGGCGGGAATCATGACCGCCTCGGTGGGCTCCGGTCGCATGATCAGCCATACGGGCCGCTACCGGTCCTTCCCAATCGCGGGCACCGCGATCGCAACGGTTGGTGCGTACCTGCTCAGCACGATGGACGCGACAACCGGCAGGACGACGAGCTCAATCTACATGCTGATTTTCGGGCTCGGCCTGGGCATGACGATCCAGGTGCTCGTCCTCGCCGTGCAGAACGCAGTCCCGCACCACGACCTGGGCGTCGCGACTTCGGCTGCGACCTTCTTCAGGTCCATGGGGGGATCCTTCGGCGTCGCGCTCTATGGAGCCATCCTCAACTACCGGCTCTCCGTTGAACTGCCCGCGCTGCTGCCGGCGAGCGCCCTGGCCGGCGTCGGCGCGAATGTCAGCAGCCTGATGAGCAGTCCCGCTGCGATCCGGAGCATGCCGCCGGCGGTGAGGAACGGGATTATCGAAGCGCTCACCCGCGGGCTGCATTCGGTCTTCTTCTGGACGCTGCCGCTCCTGGTGGTTGCGTTCGTTGTCTCCTGGTGGCTCGAGGAGCTTCCTCTACGCGAAACGGCGCACGTGGACCTCGGGCTCATCGAGGGGGCCGGCGAGGAGCTGGCACTGCACCCGGAATCCTAGCGGAGCCTAGGCAGGCTGGAGCCGCGCGTACTTCGCACGCAGCGTCTTCTGTCCGATGTTCGTGAACCGCACGACGAGCTTCAGATCGTCCTCGACGGGTTCCACGCTGATCACCGTTCCAACGCCGAATTGAGCGTGGCGCACGCGCATGCCCGGCCGAAGGGTCATACCGGTCGACTGATCCTCGTCCTCGTAGGCATAGCCTGGCTGCACTTCACGGGTGCGGCCGGCGCGCCCATAGGCCTGGCGGAAATCGGTCTGTTGAAAGCGGCTCTGTCGAGCAGGCGAGGAGAACGACGGGGCCACGCGATCGAGCAGCTCCGGCGGCACTTCGTCGATGAATCGCGAGGGCTCGCTCGACTGGTACTCTCCGAAGATCCTGCGGCGGCCTGCTCCGGTGAGGACCAGCCGCCGCCGCGCGCGCGTCATCCCGACGTAGCAGAGCCGGCGTTCCTCTTCGAGCTCCTCCTCGTCTTCGGATGACCGCGAGTGAGGGAACAAGCCTTCCTCGAGGCCGGCCAGGACGACAGTCGGAAACTCGAGGCCCTTGGCGCTGTGCAGCGTCATGAGCCAGATGCGGGCGTCGCGCGTCCCTTGCTCCTCGTCGGCATCCGACAGCAGCGACAACCGGTCCACGAACCCGGCCAGCGAGGGTTCCGTCTCGCGGCTCTCGTATTCTCGAGCCGCGGACACGAGCTCGGCGAGGTTCTCCACGCGCGCCTCGCTCTCCTCGCTGCGATCCTCGCGCAGGTCGTGGAGGTAGCCGCTCCGATCGAGCATCTTCGCGATGGCAACCGATACCGATTCCTGCCGGGCGATCTCGGTCAATCCGACCAGCAGATCCCGGAAGACGGTCAGCGACGCGGCTCCGCGGCCGCTGAAGGTCCGCGCATCCAGTCCGCGAACCAGACGGCTCCAGAGCGAGTCCGCGACGGGCGCGGGCTGCAGCCCCGCCGCCAGCAGGGGAAAGTCGCTCATGTCGTCGGCTGTCGCCGAGCCGGGCTCGGCGGATTCCAGCGCGTCCATCACTCCCTTGCCGATTCCCCGCGCGGGGACGTTGATCACCCGCCGCAAGCTCACGTCGTCGTGCGGGTTGAGCACGAGACGCATGTATGCCAGGGCGTCCTTGATCTCCTTGCGTTCGTAGAAGCGCACGCCTCCGACGATCTTGTAGTCGAGGCCGTCGCGCATCAGCGCGTCCTCAATCGCGCGGGACTGGGCGTTGGTGCGGTAGAGCACGGCCACGGCAACCGGCGCGTCGACGGAAAGGCCCGTCTTCGCCGTCCGTGCGATGAAGTCGGCCTCTTCGAGCTCGTCCCCGCCACGGAAGTAGGTGATGGGCTCGCCTCCCTTGAGCGAGGTCCAGAGGCGCTTGTCCGCGCGATTGCGGTTGCGGCTGATGACCGACGAAGCCGCGTCCAGGATGGTCTGGGTCGATCGGTAGTTCTGTTCGAGCTTCACGACGGCGACTTCCGGAAAGTCCTGCTCGAAATCGAGGATGTTCCGGAGATCGGCCCCGCGCCACTTGTAGATGGACTGGTCCGGGTCGCCGACGACGCACAGGTTCCGATGAACCTCGGCCAGACGGCGAATCAGCAGATACTGCGGCCGGTTCGTGTCCTGATACTCGTCGACCATCACGAACTTGAACTGATGGGCGTACTTCTCGCGGACGGCGGCAGACTGCTCGAAGAGCTCCACGGTCTTGAGCAGGAGGTCGTCGAAGTCGAGCGCACCGCTCTTCTTCAGTGCGTCGAGGTAGTGCGCGTAGATCTTGGAGAGATGCTCGTCGCGCCGGTTCCATCCGGCCGCCGCCGCCATCTGGTCCGGACCTTCCATGCGGTTCTTTGCGTGACTGATTCGCGACAACGCCGCACGCGGCTGGATGAAGGCGTCGTCGATGTGCAGTGCCTTGAGGGCCTGCTTGACGACCGTGAGCTGATCGGACGAGTCGTAGATGACAAAGTCGCGCGTCAGGCCGATGGCCGGCGCTTCGCGACGGAGCAGGCGCGCGCAGAGCGCGTGAAACGTCGACACCCACATCCCGCGGCAGTCCGAACCGAGGAGCGTCTCGACGCGGGCGCGCATCTCCTCCGCGGCCTTGTTGGTGAACGTGACCGCGAGGACCTCACGCGGCTCCGCATGACCGTCGCCGACCAGGTACGCGATGCGGCTCGTGATGACGCGCGTTTTGCCTGAGCCGGCGCCGGCCAGGATGAGCAGCGGCCCGCGCGTGTGCAGCACAGCTTCGCGCTGCTCTGGATTGAGCGATTCGAGGAAATTCACCTGGGCTGGAAGGCGCGGAAAACTCGACCCGACCTTCAGCTTACCATCGTCTTCAGGCGAGGGGCGTCAGGCTACAGACTCAGACTTGAGGCTACAGGCTACAGGCTGCAGGCTACAGGCAGACACAAATGTTCCGCAGTAATTGCACATCCGCGGTAGTCGCATCCACCGCCTGACGCCTGACGCCAGCAGCCTGTAGCCCGAAGCCTGTTCATTCCACCGTCACGCTCTTTGCGAGGTTCCTCGGCTGATCGACGTCACAGCCGCGCCGTACGGCGATGTGGTACGCGAGGAGCTGAAGCGGGACAACCGCGACGATGGGGGTCAGCAACTCGGGGGAGCGAGGGATCTCGACGACGAAGTCGTTGTCGTCGTTGAGGATCGTCCTGAGCTTGTCGTCGCCTCGCGCGGCGATGGCGATGACCGATCCGCCGCGCGCCTTTGCTTCCTGCATCGTGCCGATCATCTTCTCGTAGACGTGATCGGGAGGCGCAAGTGCGACCACGGGCATCTGCTCGTCGATCAGCGCGATGGGACCGTGCTTCATCTCGCCCGCTGGATAGCCTTCAGCGTGGATGTAGGAAATCTCCTTCAGCTTGAGCGCCCCCTCGAGCGCGATCGGGTAGTTGACGCCCCGGCCCAGGTACAGGAAATCCTTCCGGTTCTGGAAGGCCGCAGCGATCTCGTCGATGGCCGGCGCTGTCTTCAGCGCCTGCTCGAGAAGCAGCGGCAACTGCAGCAGCGCGTCCACGTGCGATCGCGACTCGTCGAGCGACAACGTACCGCGGACCTGTCCGAGCCGGATCGCAAGAAGATAGAGCGCAACGAGCTGCGAGGTGAACGCCTTCGTCGACGCGACGCCGATCTCCGGCCCTGCATGCGTGTAGACGGTCCCGTCCGCCTCGCGCGCCGCCATGCTGCCGACCACGTTGCAGATGGCGATGCTGCGAGCGCCCTGCTTCTTCGCCTCGCGCATGGCCGCGAGCGTGTCCGCCGTTTCACCGGACTGGGTGATGACGACGGTCAGCGTGTTCGGCGTGACGATCGGACGCCGGTACCGATACTCCGAGCCGTAGTCGACATCGACCGGGATCCGCGCCAGGCGTTCGATCAGGAACTTGCCCACAAGCCCCGAATGCCACGACGTGCCGCACCCGAGAATGTGGATGCGATCGGCTGCGAGAATCTGCTCGTCCGTGATCTTCATCTCGTCGAGGAAGACGCGGCCAGTGTCCTGCGAGACTCGCCCGAGGATCGTCTCGCGAGCAGCCGTCGGCTGCTCGAAGATCTCCTTGAGCATGAAGTGCTTGTAGCCCGCCTTCTCGGCCATGATCGGGTCCCACAGCACGCGCTGCGTGGCTTTCGAGACCGGCCGGCCGAAGAAGTCGGTGAACTCCACGCCTGTGCGCGAGATGACGGCCATCTCCTCGTCGCCGAGGAAGACCACGTCGCGGGTATGGCTCAGAATCGCGGGGATGTCTGATGCGACGAAGAACTCGCCGTCGCCCAGGCCGACGACAATGGGCGGGCCGTTTCTGACCGCGACGATCTTCTCGGGATCGTCAGCCGAGATCAGCACCAGCGCGAACAGACCGCGCATCAGCAGCAGCGCGCGGCGGACCGCATCTTCGAGTCCGGTGACGCCCTCGGCGCGCATCTCCCGCTCGACCAGGTGCGCGATGATCTCGGTGTCGGTCTCGGTGACGAACGTGTGCCCCTGTCGGGTCAGTTCCTGCTTGAGATCGAGATAGTTCTCGATGATGCCGTTGTGGACGACGACGATCCGTCCGGTGCAGTCGCGGTGTGGATGGGCGTTCTCTTCGGTCGGGCGGCCGTGTGTCGCCCAGCGCGTATGGCCGACGCCATACTCGCCGGCGAGCGGCGCCGTGCGGATAGCGGTTTCGAGATTCGCCAGCTTGCCGGCGCTGCGGCGGAGGTCCACGACGCCGTCCGATACGACAGCGACGCCCGCGGAGTCGTAGCCGCGATACTCCAGCCTGCGTAGTCCCTCGAGAAGGACAGGGACGACGGGCCGGAAGCCGATGTAGCCGATGATGCCGCACATGGCGGGCTCTCCAAAATTAGGAACTAGGAACTGGGAATTGGGAATCTAAGAAACGGTGGTGAGCCCTCGACGCACTGCGCGGCCTTCCATTCCTAATTCCTAATTTCCAATTCCTAATCTCGTTTCTTCTTCTTCGTCCAGCCCTCGATGTTCCGCTGCTTGCCTGCGCTCACGGCGAGAGCATCGGGCGGGACGTCTTCCCGGATCGTCGTGCCCGTGCCGACGTAGGCGCCCTTTCCGACGGTGACGGGAGCGATCAGCTGTGTGTCGCTGCCGATGAACGCGCCATCCTCGATGGTTGTCGTCTGTTTCCGGACACCGTCGAAGTTGCACGTGATCGTGCCGGCGCCGATGTTCACGCCGGCGCCCACGACGGCGTCGCCGA
>JBFWPD010000276.1:0-5838 GCA_050250175.1 Vicinamibacterales bacterium | reverse complement strand
GACGCGCGCAGATGGGCGTTGTCATCCAGCCCGTCACCTCAGAGATCGCCGAGAGTCTCGCTCTCGGCGCCGTGAAGGGGGCGATTGTCAGTGATGTGGACGAGGGAAGTCCGGCCGATCGCGCGGGGATTGAGCGTGGCGACGTCATTCTGTCGTTCAACGGGCACGATGTGACGGACACCAACGCGCTGCGCAATCGCGTTGCTTCTACTACACCCGGCACCGAAGCCACCGTCGTCGTACTTCGGGATGGACGCGAGCGGACGCTGTCGCTGACGCTTCGTGAGATACCCACTACAGATCTGGCGCGAGGGCAGGAGCCCGCTGAAGCCGACCGCACTGCTCTCGGCGTCGCCGTGGCGCCGCTGACGCCCGAACTTCGCGAGCTGGCCGGCCTGCCGGACGACGCGACGGGCCTGATGGTGCAGAGCGTGAATCCGGAGAGCCGCGCAGCGAGCGCCGGGATTCGTGAAGGCGACGTGATTGCGGAGGTGAATCAGAAGCCTGTCGAGAACGTTCAGGATCTGCGTGCGGCATTGAAAATCGCACCGGATCGGCCCGTGCTGCTCCTGGTCAGCCGCGAAGGCCGTAGCGTGTTCGTGACGGTTCGACCCTCCTAGAGCACGAAGACACGAGACACGAAGGCACGAAGGCACGAAGGCACGAAGGCACGAAGGCACGAAGGCACGAAGATCTCTCTTTGGGGATCTTTCGTGTCTTCGTGTTCCTGCCCTCCCGCCCTTCCCACCCCTCCTGGCCTTCCCGCCCTTCCCGCCCCCTCGAGTGTCTATACTGCCCAGGTATGACCCTCGACGAGCTGCGGGAACTCCTCAACTATCACTACTGGGCTCGGGATCGTGTGCTGTCAGCCGCCGGAGCGCTGACGCAGGAGCAATACCTCCGGGATCTCGGAAGCAGCTTCAGGTCGGTCAGGGACACGCTGGTCCACACCTTTGGCGCCGAGTGGAACTGGTATCAACGCTGGCAAGGGATCTCGCCCACGTCGCTTCTGCCGTTCGACGACTATCCCGATGTGGACTCGCTACGAACGGCGTGGACTGCGCACGAAGCGAAGGTCCGGGCCTTCGTCGAGCAACAAGGCGGTGCAGCCGTGGATCAGGTTTTCGAGTACAGGTCGCTCGGCGGCATCCCGAGCGCGTCGCGCTTCGGTCACATGGTCCAGCATGTCGTCAATCACGCGACGTATCACCGGGGACAAGTGACGACGATGCTCCGTCAGCTGGGTGCCAGTCCGCCGAAGGCCATGGACTTGATTGCGTACTACCGCGAGATGGGATCGCGAATCTGATCATTTGGTCATCTGGTCATTCAGTCATTGATTGTCGATTGACCACTCATGGATCAATCGGAATGACCAGATGACCAGATGACCAAATGATCAGATTCAACGACGTGCAGCAGGAGTCAGCGTCGTCTCCCGCCGTTCGCCATCGCGCAGGTAGATCACCGTCGTCGGTTCCCCGATTTTCAGTACTTCCAGCGCGTAGGTGTAGTCGTAGACATTCGCGATCGTCTGCCCGGCGATCTCGACGATCACGTCGCCCTTCTGCAGTCCCGCCTGCTCCGCCGGCCCGCCGCCGATGACTCCGCTGAGCAGCAGGCCCTTTACGTCGGTGGCGTAATCCGGAATGGTTCCGGTGAAGATGCGAATGCCCTCGCGCGAGCCTCCGCCGGTCGTCTGCGGTTCGACCTTCACGAACTCCGGCGGCGTTTCGAGCGCCGCCGTGCGGCGGGTGATGGCCGCAGCGAACCTGACGATCCGCTCGAGATCCTCGTAGTTGATCTTTTCGGCAGTATCCGACGGCTTGTGGTAGTCCGCGTGCGTGCCGGTGAAGAAATTCAGCGTGGGCACACCGGCCTGATTGAAGCTCGCGCTGTCGGTGGGCACGTAGGGATCGGCCTGAATGAACAGCTCGAACCCGGCCTGCACGTTCGCCTGTTCGATCAGCCGTCCCCAGACGGGGCTCGTGCCGGTTGCCTGGAGCGTGAGCTTGTTGTCGGCCATGCGGCCGACCATGTCGAAATTGATGTAGGCCGCGAGCTGGTCGATCGGGATCGGAGGCGCGCCGACGAACGCGCTCGACCCGACCAGGCCAATCTCCTCGCCTGACCAGAACGTCAGGAGAACGTTGCGCCCGCGATCCCCCGAGGCAAGGAGAGCGCCGACCGCCAGGACCGCAGCCGTGCCTGAGGCGTTGTCGTCAGCGCCCGCGTGAATCATGTTCGCCTCGTCGCTCGAGGCGAGGGAATTTCCGTGGTCGCCGTGCCCGAGGTGGTCGTAGTGCGCACCGAGGGCGATCCATGGTTCCGGCAGCGGCGTGCCTGTCGCCGGCAGGACACCGGCGACGTTATATCCGGTGCGCGTCTCACGCACGACTTCGGCACCGATGGTGGCCGTTACGCCTTCGAGCGCGAACCCCATCACGTGCGGGTTGCCGGAATCGAGTGCCCGCTGCGCGTCTTCGAGGGATTGCTCGCGCCCTCGCCACAACGCCTGGGCGACACGATCGCTCACGCTCACCGCGACGATGCCGGAACCGGCGAGCGCGGTGTCGAACGTCATTGCGACCGTGAGTCCGGCGTTCGGCGAACGTGGTCCCGTGACGACGAGCAGGGCTCTTGCGCCGCGCTGCCGGGCCGCCATCGCCTTGTAACGCAATCCCGCGTATCGCGAGAGGATGCCGCGTGTCTGCGGGTCGGCGTCCTCCGGGAAGTAGCGCAGCACGACGACGATCTTGTCCTTGACGTCGAGACCCTGATAGCTGTCGTACCCGAAGTCCTGCGTGTCCGGCACGACGATGCCGTAGCCGGCAAAGACGACGTCGCCGCTGACTTCCGCGTTGTCGGAGAACGAGAGCGCCTGGACGACGTCTCCTCCCTCGAAGGTCTCGCCGCGCGTGGTCACCGACGATCCGCCGTCCTTCGTGCCTGCCGTGAACTGGAACGGGAGCCTGAAATCAGCCTGTCCGGGCAGCGGCTGCGCGCCCATCTCCTTCAGCTGTTCAACGATGTAGTCCGCGGCTCGCGTTTCGCCGGGTGATCCCGTCAAGCGTCCGTCGAACTCGTCCGACGCGAGCGTGCGGACGTCGGTCTGAAGCTCGAGATCGGCGGCCGCAGCGGTCTGGGCCGATGCCGGCGGGGCAAGCGGGAGCCCGACGAGCGTCGCGATGGCGATCAGCCGGAGAGTGTTCTTCATGCCACTGTCTTTCCCACTGTCTTTCGACGTTCAGTTGCGTGACGAGCGCGGCGGAGCGTTCCGAACGGCTTCAAGCGCGGCGGCGTGATTCCATTCGGCAAGAAAGAGCTGACCGGCCGAACCGCCCGAGCGGCTGGAGGTCCAGGCAAGCTGTCGTCCGCTGGGCGACGGGACGGGGAGGCCGTCGAAGCCCGGTGTGTAAGTGACCCGCACCGGCTCCTTCGTGCCTTCTGCGTCCACCATGTAGAGCTCGAAGTTCTCGAATCCCAGCTTGTTCGAGGCGAAGAGAAAGTACTCGCCGGACGGGTGCATGTAAGGCGCCCAGCTCATCGAGCCGAAGTCGGTGATCTGCTTTGGCTCGGAACCATCGAGCTTCATCGTCCAGATGTCGGCGATCAGGCCCATCTCGTCGAACCGCCGCCAGACGATGCGCGAGCCGTCGGCGGTGAAGAAGGGCCCGCCGTCGTAGCCGACCGTCGTCGTGAGACGGCGTTCGCCGGAGCCGTCAGCACGCATGATGTAGATCTCGGCGAAGTAGCTGGGGTCGGTCTGCAGCTGTTTCTGCTCGGCCGCGGTGAGCGTGCGATTGTACGCGTCGCGAATGGATGAGAACGCGATCCACTGACCGTCGGGCGAGTAACTCGCCTCGGCGTCGTATCCCACCGCGTCGGTCAGCCGCGTGAGCTCGGTGCTGCCCTCGGTGTGGACGAAGATGTCCATTGCCGTGTCGTAGTCCCACGCGTAGCGTCGCTGCTGGCCCGACGCACGGAATGCCAGCTCGTCGTCCTGGAGCTTCTTCGACTGCGGATCGAGGTGCGTCGACGAGAAGAGAATGTGGCGTCCGTCAGGGTGGAAGAACGCGCACGTCGTCTTGCCGATGCCTGGCGAGATGCGCTCGATGTCGCCCGATTCCATGTCGAGCACGAAGATCTGGTAGAACGGGTTCAGGGGATCGCGCTCGCTCTGGAACACGAGGCGTGAGCCGTCAGCCGACCAGTAGCCCTCGCCTGAACGGAGGCCTTCGACGGTCAGCCGGCGCACGCGGGAGAGGAACTGCCGCTCTTCGGAACCACCTGCCGGGGCGGTGTTCTGGGCTGCGAGTTGAACAGACCAGCCGCCATCGACAAGGCCCAGGCCTTCGAGGCCGGCCAGCGCCGCAGCCGCCAGGAGGAACAGTCGGACGATGGTCATGAGCTTCGGCACCTCTGACGACTGAATGCGTCAATGCGCATTATCCCCCATGTTATTCTCACGGCCATGACTCTGCTGAATCGCGTGGTGCTGACCGCTTTCTGCGTGTTCTCCCTCGCCGCGCCGATCGCGGCCCAGCAGAGTCCGGCGGGAAGCTGGGTGCTCGCGCTCGCCACCGAGCCCCCGCAGACACTCGAGGCGACGCTCATCCAGAACGGCGAGCGGGTCACCGGGCAGATCTCGAGCGAGAACGGACCCGTTGATGCCGAGGGCACCTACGTCAACGGGGTCCTGACGCTGTACTACTCGGCCTACATCGGTGGACAGCCCTCGGAGATCACGCTGAGCGCTGCGGTGACAGACGCGGGAATGGAAGGCGCGCTCTATATCAACGCGACGAGCGAGATCCGCTTCACCGGCAGGCGAAAGGCTTAGTCTTCATTCGCGCCGCGACGACCAGCCTGGAAGCCGGGCTCCCGCTCGGCTGCAAGTTCGTTGGCTGACAAGAGGTTTGCGCTATCGTGAGGGCGTGCTGCGCTGTCAGCGTCTCGTTCTCGGTCTGCTCCTGCTGCTGACCGCAGGGCCGCGCGCGCAGACGTCCGCGCCTGCCGGCCTGCCGCCGCTCCCGTTCGAGGACATCGGAGCCTGCCCCTTCGAAGGTTGCTCCTATCGCGAGTGGATCGCGCGCGAGTCAGTTCAGATCAGGCGCGATCGTGCGTCGTCCTCTCCCGTCGTTTTCGAGCTGGCTGCTGGCGAAGTCGTGACGGCCGTCACCGGCACGGTCGTGACTGTCGTCCCCGGCATCCTGCGCGTGAGCACGCCGGTAACGCTCGAGAGTCTGTATGGCGTCCTCGCCGTTTCGCCGCAGGACACGGTCTATCTGCTGACGTACGAAGGCGAGGGCTTCTACAAGGCCTGGTTCAGGGGCCGCCTTCACACCGGCGTTGACGTTGGCCAGATCACCGGCGGTGGATGTCGCGTCGCGGCAGACTGCGCCGGCCGGATCGTCGCCGAGCCGACGATGGTGTGGTGGGTGCAGGTTCGCAACGCGAAGGGACAGGTGGGCTGGACCGACCGGCCCGAATTGTTTGACAACAAGGACGCTCTCGCGTGAGCGACTCTCTGCAGTCGTCCGGAGGATTCAAGGCGCCGGACACGACCGTCCTCCTCTTCGCGATCACCATCCTCGCCGCGGTCCTCACGTGGTTCGTCCCTCCAGGAGCGTACGAGCGACGCGAAATCGTGGTTGAAGGCGTCGGCACGCGCGAAGTTGTAGTGCCCGGCACCTATCAGCGGACAGCGCGCGAGAGCGAGGGCGTCGTCGCCACGCTGACTCACTCGGCGGCGATGGTCTTCAAGGCGCCCGTGCTTGGATTCACCGATCCCGACGTCGTCCCAATCATCGCCTTCGTCTTGCTGATCGGTGGAAC
>JBFWPD010000275.1:0-5874 GCA_050250175.1 Vicinamibacterales bacterium | reverse complement strand
CCGGGATCGTGACGAGCGCCGTGCTGCGCGATGCCGACCAGAGCGGTCAGGCTGACTGTCGCGACGGCTACCGTGAGTGACGAGAGGCAGCGCCTGCGTCCTGCGTGCACAAGGACCTCCCGCTTACTGCGCGAGGGCTTTCGAAATCGCCGTGCGCAGCGCCGGATCTTCCGGCGTCACCGCGCTCGGGAAGAATGCGACGACCTGCCCATCCTTGCCGACGACGTACTTCGCGAAGTTCCACGCGGGCAGATTGCCCGAGCGTCCGAGGAATCCGTAGACGGGCGACTGTTCGGCGGACGCACGCGTCACGACCTTCTCGAACATCGGGAAGGTCACGCCGTAGGTCAGGCGGCAGAAGTCGCCGATCTCCTCCGCGGTGCCAGGCTCCTGCTGTCCGAAGTCGTTGCTCGGGAATCCGAGCACGTTGAAGCCGCGGCCCTGCAGCTCCGCGTGGAGCGCCTGCAGGCCCTCATACTGTGGCGTGAACCCGCACTTGCTCGCGACGTTCACCACGAGACTGACCTTGCCCCGGTACATCGCCAGGTCGGCGGGCGCGCCATCCAGGGTCGTCGTCTTCAGCTCGTACAACGATGTCGCGCCGGCTTGCGCCGCGGCTGGAACCTGGGTCCAATGTGCCATCATCGCGGTTCCGAATCCTAGCAGGGCGGCCGCAAGGGGCAGCTTGATCATGTCAGTCACCTCGTCCGCATCATCATCTCCCGGGAACGGCCCCCATGGCCACTTTTCTCAGGCATTCGTCTTGCAGCCTCGGGACCTCATGTGGAGGCTGACTGGTGCCCTGGCTCTGGCTCTCGCCATTGCCCTTCCCGTCCTTACGATGTCGCCTCTGGCGGCAAGCCAATCGGGGACGGCAACGGGGGCGACTGCCAAGCCGGTTGCCTGTGACGATGTGTTCGCGATGCAGGTGTTGCTCGACACTCACGGTTTCTCGCCCGGCGAGATAGACGGGACGCTGGGCGCGAACACGCGTGGGGCGCTGGCTGCCTTTCAGAATTCGAGGGGACTGGCAGCATCAGGCACCCCTGACTGCGCGACGCTCGACGCCCTTGGCGGACCGGATGCAACCATCCTGACGAGCCACACGATCACGGCGGCGGAGGCGCAGGGACCGTTCGTGGCGGACATTCCGGAGGACGTCGCGGAACAGAAGGATCTCCCGGCGCTTGGATATCGTTCGCTCGTCGAGCGATTGAGCGAGCGATACCACGTGTCACCCGCCATCCTGACGAACCTCAATCCGGCCGCGGCGTTTGCCGCCGGCGAGACGCTGACCGTGCCGGCGGTAGCGGCATTCGACGTCGATGCGAGGCCGGCATCGGAGTTCACACCCGAGGGAGCCCGCATCGAGGTCACGCGCGACGACTCCGCGCTGCGCCTCGTGACCGCCGACGGCGCGGTCCTCCTTTATGCGCCCGTGACGATTGGCAGCGAGCACGACCCTCTGCCGCTTGGGACATGGATCGCCAGGGGATTCGGCTGGATGCCGCCATTCCAGTACAATCCGGAGCTCTTCTGGAACGCCGATCCCTCTCACGCGAAGGCGACGATCGCGCCCGGACCCAACAATCCGGTGGGGGTCGTGTGGATCGACATCAATGTCGACCACTACGGACTGCACGGGACGCCTGAGCCGTCCCTCGTGGGTCACGCGGCGTCGCACGGCTGTGTGCGGCTGACGAACTGGGATGCGGCGCGCGTGGCCGCGCTCGTCTCTCCCGGCCTCCCGGTGGTGTTCCGGTGAAGCGTCCTCGAATGTACGCCCTCGGCGCGTCCACCATCGCGTACATCCTGGCGATCGGCATTTCCGCCGGCTGGTGGCTGCACGAGCTGCTGCTTCCGCAACCCGACACTGCCGCCGCCAGCGCAATCGACCTGCCGATTCCAACCGCGCCCGCCGATCGTCCGCCGCCTCCGCCCGAACCGCCTCCGGTCCCGACGGGTCACGTATCCGAGTACGAAGAGAAGGGCCTCGCCACGATCAGCGCCAATCCGATCGCGGAACTGCGACGCCACCGGCTGCAGTTGCCGATCGACGACGCCGATGTGGACAACATGAAGGGAGGATTCGAGCAGCGCCGCAACGGCAATCGCCGCGCGCACGAGGCCGTCGATATCCTCGCGCCGCGGAACACGCCAATCCACGCGGTCGACGACGGAACGATCGCGCGGCTGTTCTACAGCAGGAATGGCGGGATCACGATCTATCAGTTCGACCCGGCTCGCCGCTTCTGCTACTACTACGCGCACCTCGAGAAGTACGCGGAGGGTCTCGCAGAAGGGCAGGAAATCGAGGCCGGCGACGTCGTCGGGTATGTCGGGACGACAGGCAACGCGCCGCCTTCGACACCTCACCTGCACTTCGCGGTCTTCGAATTGAACCCCGAACAGCGCTGGTGGGAAGGCACGCCGATCGATCCGTACCTGGTGTACTCGGACGACGACGACTCGCAGTGACCTCTCGGGCGCGCAGCGCTCGGGACATTCGCCCGAGGCCGCGCGCCCTGCCGCATCGATTCGAAACGAAGCCCTAGAGCCAGGGCCACGGGCCCGTGATCGCGAAGGTCACGCCCGGGGTCTGCACATTGGCAAACAGCCATCTGCCGTCGGGACTGAAGACGGCGCCGGCCCACTCGTTCTGCTTCTGGTTGCCGCTGAACGACATCCCGGACGGCCGATTCAACGTGCCCAGGCTCGTGAAGTCCATGTTGTTCAACGCAAACGTGAAGATGCGTCCGGTCTTCGGATAGAGCCACACGAGACGCTCGCCCTCGTTCGGATTCGTCCCGCCGCTGCCTTCCGAGTTGTCCTCGCAGAAGACGATGCTCCCGTCCGGGGCGACGACGATGTTGTCGGGATTCTCGAGAGCCGCACGTGACGGCGACACGTACCGGATGCGGAGCGTCTCAGACTTCGGGTCGTATTCGAACAACTGCCCTTCGCCGATGCCCGTGCCGGCTGGAACAGAGATGTCCGGACCGCCGTTGGTCGAGACGAAGAAGATGCTGCGCGCGCCGTACCAGCAGCCTTCGAGCCGACGGAAGTTCGCGCCGCCGCCGGCGAGCCCCTGCTGAAAGGTAGACTCCTCGCCCGCGTCGACGTCAGGATCCGGGTTCTCGACCGTGACCCAGCGGACAGGGAACGCGCGATTCTCGCAGCCGGTCGTCTGGAAGTTGATACCGGGCCTGCCCTTGACCGCCAGCATCTGCAGCGTTCCACCGTCTTCCGCCTTGCCAGGCGTGTTGTAGATGAACCGGTAGAAGCCGGATCCGCCGTCGCCGCCGGCGCTCGGCCCATCCTCGGTGAGATACGTGATGCCGGTCGCCGGATCGGTCGCCATCGCCTCGTGCGAGAAGTTGCCCATGTCGGGGAACGGAATCGGGTTGCCGCCCGGCAGCGGTCCCAGCGGACCGACTTCGAAGACGTATCCATGCCGATGGCCTGCGGCCGTCGTCGTGCCGGTGCCCGTTTCCTCGCAGGTGTACCAGGTGCCCCAGGGCGTCACGCCGCCCGAACAGTTGCGGATGTTGCCGCTGATGCTCGGGACGGCCGAGATGAACTGCCCGGTGGACGTGTCGAAGATGAGGTTTGTCGTACCGCCTCCGCACGACGGGTCGTACGCGAGCGAGGGATCGCCGAACGCAGACGGACCAGGATGATTGACTTCGTGGTTCCTCACGAGGATGAGATGGTTCGGGTCGAGCTCCTGGATGACGGCCATGCCGTCATGAAGCGGAGGCGTCGCCGTGACCGCATTGTCATCCATCGGATCGCCGGTCCATCCGTAGGAGCGATAGGAGAATCCCGGTGGCAGCTTCAGCAGATTCAGCCCAGTCTCGGGATCGAACGCCGGAGCGACTGGTCCCCATGGCGACACCGTCGGACCGCTTGCGCTGCACTGCGCGGCCTCGACGGATATCGTCGACAGATTGCCGAGAGTCTTTGCCAGCACGGCGCCGCCGACGAGGCCCGCGCCGCCCCTGAGGAAGGCCCTGCGGTTGCACACGTTTGCCATCGGATTCGACCAGCCGGATGGCGACCAGGGCGACTGAGCGCGCTTGTGCGCGACGTCGAGCGCTTCGCTCAGATCCTTGCGCTGATTGCGGGATAGCTTTTCAAACACTCGCGACCTCCCCTTCTCGAGAGACGGTTCCGCGGCGCATCGCTGTTTTCGCCGGACGCGACCGTTCCGCGTGCGCGACTTCCTTCAGAGCTGCGGCGGTCGAAGCAGGGACCGCGCACCTGCAATGCCCGTGAGGGCGAAAGTACTCAGCGGGTGTTGCGGCTCGACAACGTCATCGTCACATCCGGGCAACGATGCAAGCGCAACCGTACAAAGGGTTGAGGAACGTTCGTGACTAGACCGACGTACGCCGCGACCCAATCGCGGGGATGACAGACGAAGCCGCGTCGCGCTTCGCACCGCCTTGCTGGCGATACCGTTGGGTCTGCTGCGACACGACGGCGTTCCCGATCTCCTGGGCCAGCACGCCGATAATACGCGCGTGATGCAGCGAGTACGCGCCCCGGTCCGAGGAGTACACGGTCAGGACGCCGACGACGTTGCCAAATGCGAACACGGGCGTCGATGCCGCTGACGCGAGGTTCAGATGCTCCGCCTGATCGCCCAGATCGAGACCGGCGTCGGAGTTGACGATGCTGTGGCGATTGGCTGCCACCCACCCGCTCAGTCCTTGACCGAACTGGAAGGGCACGTCAGCAAGGGCCTGATCGAGGCGTGAAGTGGCAAGCGCCCGGACGAGCAGGTCTCCACTCTGTGCGACAGCGAACAGGCACGCCTCGTCGCCCGGGAACAGCTTGACGAGCTTCTCGAGCGTCTCGGCGGCCGCGGACCGCATCGCTGCCACCTCTTCGGATTGCGAGACTGACATGACCGGTTCGGTGACCGGGTCGACCCCGAGCGCCGCCGAAGACGCCTCCTTCTCGATGATCGGAATGTCAGCCGCCCGCGCATCCTCCCTGCGCAGATTGGGCAGGAGCTTGACGAAGCCATCCACGATCCGCGGGTCGTAGATCGTGCCGCTCCGGTCTCGCAGCATCTGAATCGCATCCTGGTCGCGGAGCTTTCGGCGGTACGGCCGGTCGGAGGTCAACGCATCGAAGCAATCAACCACGGCAAGGATCCGTGCTCCGAGCGGAATGTCCTCGCCAGCGAGACCATCGGGATAGCCTCTCCCGTTCCACCATTCGTGGTGGTGACGAACCGTCGGCACGACAGGATAGGGAAACTCCACCGCGCTGAGGATTGTCGCGCCCTTGGTGGCGTGAAGCTTCATCGTCTCGAACTCGCCATGTGTCAGCGTCCCGGGCTTGTTCAGGACGTAGTCGGGCATCGCGAGCTTGCCGACGTCATGCAGCAGCGCGGCCGACTCGAGTGCCTTGAGATCGATCGGATCGTTCATCCCGAGCGCGCGAGCTACCGCCATTGCATGGCGCTGAACGCGACGGATGTGACCATGCGTCACCTGATCCTTCGCGTCCACCGCGACTGCCAGTGTCTCGACGGTCGCGCGGTAGAGACGCTCGACATCCGAAACGTGGCGGTTAGCCGCTTCGACGCGGGCCGCGGCCTCGCGATACGCGACGTACGAAAGCACCAGAAGCGGTCCGAGCATGGCGAAGACGACACCGCTGAACTGCTGCCCGGTCGCTCCGGCCAGGACGACGAGTGACGCCGATGTGTAGTGCTTCACGGCAAGAAGCGGCGCCTGCTGCCTCCAGATGACTAACGGCGACGCACCCACCTGCAGACCGGCAGCGAGAGCAGTGATGACACTCGTGGCGCCGAAGTACGTCACCGCCATCGCAACGGCAGGCAACCAGGTCATCGCG
>JBFWPD010000274.1:0-5875 GCA_050250175.1 Vicinamibacterales bacterium | reverse complement strand
CGTGGCGGTGGTCGAGTGGATCGTGCAGTACCGGATTGCGGATCCGTACCTGTACCTCTTCAGAGTCCGTAACATCACCGGCACCTTCAGGGCGATGAACGAGGCGGTCATGCGTCAGGTCGTGGGTGACCGGACGGTCACCGAGGTCCTGACGGTCGGACGGCAGGCGATTGAGACGAGGGTGGAGGAACTGCTGCGCGAGCTGACGCAGCAATACGAGATGGGAGTGACCATCGAACAGGTGGTGCTCCAGGACGTCAACCCGCCCGATGCCGTGAAGCCATCGTGGGACGAGGTGAATCAGGCCCAGCAACAGCGAGACCGGATGATCAACGAGGCCCGCGCCGAGTACAACAAGGTCATTCCGCGTGCGAAAGGCGAGGCGCAGCAGGCCATCCTCGAGGCCGAAGGCTACGGTTTGAACCGCGTGAACCGGGCGCAGGGCGAGAGTGCGCGCTTCGAGTCGATCCTCGAGGCCTATCGTCGATCGCCTGACGTCACGCGGCGGCGCCTGCACCTCGAGACGATGGAGCGGGTGCTGCCGCAGATGAGGAGCAAGCTGCTCGTCGACGCAGATGCGCGCGGGATTCTGCCGCTGCTGCCGCTGAGCGACGCGAGTGCCATCACGTCCCGGCCGACCGCGTCGCCCGGCAGCGGCACTGGGCAGACAGTGCCTCCCACCGGAGGTGGACGATGAACCGCACCTATCTCATCGTGGCGGCGGTGGCGGTCGCGGCGATCGTCCTTGCGTCCGCGGCGTACCCCGTGGGCGAGGCCGAACAGGTGATCATCACCCAGTTCGGCGATCCGGTCGGCAGTCCGGTGACGAGCTCGGGCCTCCACTTCAAGGTCCCCTTCATCCAGCAGGCGAATTACTTCGACAAGCGGTTTCTGGAGTGGGATGGCAATCCCAATCAGGTTCCGACGAAGGACAAGCGTTTCATCTGGGTCGACACCTACGCGCGTTGGCGGATCACCGACCCGTTGCGATTCCTTCAGCGGCTGCGTGATGAACGGGGCGCCCAGTCGCGCCTCGACGACATCCTCGACGGCGAGACCCGGAACGCCGTCGCCCGGTATGACCTGATCGAGCTGGTGCGCAACAGCAATCGAAACCGCGAAGACATCCCGATCGAGGCGGAAGAAGAAGAGGTGATCCTCAACACGATCGAGAAGGGCCGGGACCAGGTCTCGCGCGAGATTCTCCAGCGCGCCTCGAGCCGGACCGCCGATCTTGGCATCGAACTGCTGGATCTCCGAATCAAGCGGATCAATTACGTCGAGGAAGTGCAGCGCGACGTGTTCGCCCGCATGATCGCTGAGCGGCAGCGGATCGCCGAACTGTTCCGCTCGGAAGGGCAGGGCGAAGCGGCCCGCATCCAGGGAGAGCGCGAACGGGAGTTGCAGCGGATCCAGTCGGAAGCCTACAAGACAGCCGAGGAGCTCCGTGGCAAGGCGGATGCGGAGGCGACGAACACTTACGCCTCGGCGCACGGCCGCGACGCAGACTTCTACGCCTTCACCCGAACGCTCGAGACGTACGAGAAGACGCTGGATGCCGGGACGACGATGATTCTCGGCACCGAGAGCGAACTGCTGAAGTATCTGCAGCGGCCTCGCTAGTCCAGGAGCGTCTCGCGGGTGGCACGCCCGACGTGTGGGTGCGCGACGCCTCAGACCGGCGTGACGTCGATTGCCGTTCCGAGTGGCTGGGCCATGTAGCGGGGCAGGCGGTAGTGGCGGCTTCCGAGACGGCCACCCCGACTCGCGCCCCGGCCACCGTGAAAGATGTGCCAACGCCCGCCGACCAGGGTGCGTTACTCGTCGGCGAGGGCGCCGAGCCATCACGCCCTGCGCAGAGCGGGCACTCGAGGGCAAAGCCGAGTGGACTTCCCGTCTCCGTACCGATAATGAGCGGCTGTCGTCGATGTTCCTCCTGGGAGATCGCCGACAGCGACAACGGTGCGATGCTCGCCTCTGGCGGGCGCTCCTGCTCTGGCGGCTGGGCATGTGCGCCACTGGCACAGAGCATCAGCACCGCCAGCTGAGTTGCGGTTCGACCGACGTGGGGCGCGCTCGTTCCGGGGAGCCTCACACGCGGCTGCCTGCTGCCAGCATGGGGAATCAGACGCGGCGCAGTCCCGAATGGTCGTGGCAACGGCGCCTCAACATCCGCGCCGCGTCATTTATCTGCTGGTGGAGGCGACGAACGGCTTGACGGGGCGCAGAGCCGCTCGTACCATCAGGCGCTCCGCCGCGTTGCGCGGATCCGGCCCGCTGTGGGACGTTTGCTGTGCGTCCGATTCAGGAGGGTTCACATGAAGTTGCGACTCCGGACCGCCATTGGCCAGCGGGTGTTCCTCTCCGCGTCTGCCCTCACGGTCGCGTTCGTCGTCACATGGTCCGCGTCCGCACAGTCTCAGCAGCCCGCCACGGCTGACACGTCCGCACCTATCGTCGACGGCTTCCAGCGAACATACGAGGTCCTTGGTCACAACGAGGTCTCGACGAGTGGAACGGCCCGAGGCGAAACGATCTACTTCTACAAGTGCTGGATGTGTCACAACAACGGCGCGCGGAATGGTGACAAGACCGGACTGGTCGGTCCAAGTCTTGCGAATCTCACATCCCGGCTTCGGACCGACGAGGCAATCGAGGCGAAGATCCGTGCCGGCGGTCCGCGCATGCCGGCCTTTCGGCACACGCTCTCGCACGCGGACGTGGCAGATCTCGTCGCCTATTTGAAGAGTCCCACCTGTTGCTACGAGAACCAGGACCCGCCCAGAAATCCACACTACAACGCCGAGACTACACCCTGGCCGGTGACGAGCACCCTCAAGGGGGGGCCCCGCGGTCTGGTGCGGATGGACGACGGCCGCCCTCTCGAGGGCGTCAAGGTTCAGCTGATCGCGCCCAATCATGTGCGGACCACGGTCTTCACGAATGCCGACGGCCGGTACGAGTTCCCCTCGCTCAAGGCGGGACCGTACACACTGCGCGTGCCGACGCCGCTGCCTTTCAAGGCATACGCTCGCGAGCGAATCTCCATCAGCGGTGCGACGATGCTCGACGACATCGTGCTCGCGCTCGCGCCGAGCGCCGACTCGGTGATGTTGAGAGGCGGCTTCGAGCCGACGCGCGAAGTGATGTCGCAGATGAGCGGCGCGGAATGGCTCTGGAACCTGCCCGGCAGCGCAGACGACAAGACGACCTTCGTGAAGGCATGCGGCATCGGGTGCCATAGCTACGAGCTCGTCCTGCGCAACCGCTACGACGAGCGAAGCTGGCGCCTCATCATCGAGCGTATGAAGACGGGTGCTCAGGGGGGACCGGGACGGGCGATGGATCCCCAGAGCGAGGCGGGCGCGGTTGCCAAGGGTGAAATCGAGGCGCTGGCACGATGGCTCGCGTCGGTCCGCGGTCCGGACGCGAAGGATGCCCCGGTTCGCCTGTGGTCCGCGCGGCCTACGGGTTCTGCCACACGCGTCGTCATCACCGAGTACGAGGTCCACCGGAGGCTGTTGAACCTGCACGACGTCTGCGGAGACGCCAAGGGCAACATCTGGTTCAACAGCTGGCACGCACCGCAGGTCGGCTACCTGGATCCGCGGACTGGCGTGGTCAAAGAGTTCAAATTGCCAGCCGTGGACGGTGGGGGACCGGTCGTCGGTTCCCACGCGTGCCGCGTTGACGACGCGCGGGGATACGTGTGGTTCTCGATGGGACCGTCACAGCCCGGGCGACAGGCGCTGTACCGGCTCACGATGGCGACCGGTGCCATCAAACAGTTTCCTGCGGTCGCCACCGTCAACTTCGGTCTTGGGCCCGACGGATTCCTCTGGGACTCGCGCCCGGCGGCTAACGGGACGATGGACGTCGTGCGCATCGATCCTGAGACGGGAGAGATTGTCAGTCGGTATCCCCGTCCCTCCTGGTTCTCCTACCAGCACGACGTGACGCGGGATGGTCGCTTCGTTGCCGGTAGTGGTCCCGTGGGTCCGAATTACAACGTCGCCTGGATACTCGACGTTCCCAACGGCAAACTCTACGAAACGAAGACGCCCGAACAGGATCACGGCGCCGCGCGGGGCGGTTTCGACGCGTCGGGTGACGCCTGGTTTGGCGGCCGGGGCGGGCCGCTTGTCCAGTTGGTCAACGAGATCGACAAGGGCAAGGGCGTCCGAACGCGACTACACTGGCCGCCGACGCCGCTCTTCCCGTACACCGACTTCTACACGGCAACGGCTGACAAGAATGGCGAAATCTGGGGAGGCGTGGCGCATGGCCGCGGGTTCGTCCGCTTCAATCCGAAGACGAACCGCTGGGTTGTCTACGAGAATCCCGAGCCGAGTGCGCTCAATCGCTTCCAGTGGATCGACAACTCGACGACACCTCCGACGATCTGGTACCCGGACTTCTCGACCCAGATGTTCGTGCGGATTCAGCCGCTCGAGTAGCCGATGCGATCCGGGCGATCGCATCGGCCATCTGGTGCGCTGGAACCACCGAGACTCGCCTGCGGCTGATCAGTCGGCGTTGGCTTCGATCGACATCCGCAGGTGGTCCGCCGCCAGCTCCCGGCTCTGCCGTGCTGCGCTTCGAGCCTCCCGAGCCTGTGCCTTCGCCCTGACCATATCGGGGGGCGCCATGGCTGGCCACTTGTGCGCGATGCCCGGCTGGTTCCTGGAGAGCGTCGCCACGAGCGCCTCGTGCTCTTCCGCACGCGCTTCGAACGATTCGGCCTGCAGCCTGTAGGCCTTCGCCACGCTCGCGTGCTCGGACGGCGTGCGTGCGTCGCGTGCCAGCGCCGCCAGCTGGGTCGTCGTTTCAATCTGCTGAGCCATTGCGGATCCGCCGGGAACCACGAGGGCGAAAGCGGCGAACAGTCCCGTCAACGTCATGCTCTTCAGCGTCAGCGTCATCATTGGCCTCCTGCGGCCATCCGGCCGCCTCGTGATGACGATTCAACCAAGTTCGCGTGTGCCCTGGTATCCGAAAAAATACGGAGTCCGCTTGGCGGAGACCCGCGGAGCGCTCAGACCTCCGACAGCTCCTGAATCTGGCCGGTGCTGTCGCCGAACCGTTCGGCCGGCACGTTCAGCGTGCGCAACACGGTCATGTACAGATTCGTGAGCGGGGTACCAGGCGACACCGTGACGTGTCGGTTGCCGGCAATCCGTCCGCCGGCGCCACCGACCAGCAGGATCGGCAGATTGTGAATGTCGTGGACGTTGCTGTCGCTCATGCCGCTGCCGTAAATGATGGCCGCGCTGTCGAGCAGTGACGTCGGGCCGTCGTTGGTCGCCGCCAGCTTCTGGATGTAGTACGAGAACAGCGTCGCGTGAAACGCATTCAGCTTCGTCAGCTTGGCCAGGTTCTCCGGATTGTTCTGATGGTGCGACAGCCCGTGATGCGGATCGGGCACGCCGATCTCCGGATACGTGCGGGCGCTCAGCTCCGGCGTCAGCATGAACGTGATGACGCGAGTGATATCCGCCTGCCATGCGAGCACCTGCAGATCGAACATCAGCTTCACGTAGTCCTCGAACACCGTCGGAGCACTGCCCGACGGCTGGTCGATGACCGGCAACTCGCGGGCGCTTTGCGACTCCGCCCGTTGAATGCGGGCTTCCACGTCGCGGATCGCGTCGAGATACTCGCGCAGCTTGTCGCGGTCGCGCGCCCCGAGCGAGCGTTGCAGCTGGCCGATCTTCTCGGTGACGGCATCGAGCAGGCTCTTGTCCTGCCGGCGGCGCGCCCGCCGGACTCCGGGATCCGTGCTGGCGCCGGCTCCGAAGAGCCGCTCGAATACGGCGCGCGGGTTGCTCTCCTTCGGCTGCGGCGTCTTCGACGTGCGCCAGCTGAGCGTGCGCGT
>JBFWPD010000273.1:0-5876 GCA_050250175.1 Vicinamibacterales bacterium | reverse complement strand
GGGCGGCAGTCGCACGCGGCGAATACATCGTCTTTCTCAACAACGATACGGCGGTCCTGCCCGGATGGCTGGAGGCTCTCTCCGGTACTCTCCGATCCCGTCGCGACGCCGGGGCTGTGGGGGCCCGCTTGATCTATCCAGACGGCCGTCTGCAGGAGGCTGGCACGATCGTCTGGCAGGATGGTGAGGGCTGGAACTACGGAAAGAACGCGGATCGCGAGGCGCCCGAGTTCTGCTATGTGCGCGAAGTGGACTACTGCTCCGGCGCGTGCCTCATGGTGCGGCGCAATCTCTTTGAGGATCTTGGCGGCTTCGACCTTCGCTATGCGCCGGCTTTCTACGAAGACAGCGATCTCTGTTTCCGGTTGCGGGAGCAGGGCTTCGTGGTGCTCTATCAGCCCGCGGCCACCATCGTTCACCACGAAGGGGCCACTGCGGGTACGGACCTGGCCACGGGCGTCAAGCGACGTCAGGCCGTAAACCGCATGCGTTTCCTCGAACGGCATCGCCCGGCACTCGGTGCCCAGCACCCGCACGATTCGCGGCGGGTGCGGCGCGCGCGCGATCGCCGCCCCGGCCTTCGCATCCTCGTGATCGACCACATGGTGCCGCACCACGACCACGACTCGGGGTCGGTGCGCATGGCCGCCATCCTCCGGATCTTCTCCGAGCTCGGGCACGCCGTCACGTTCCTTCCGGACAACCTGGCGCGAATCGAGCCCTATACAGGGGAGCTTCAGCAGGAGGGTGTCGAGGTGATGTACGGTCCGTTGTCCAGCCAGCAGTGGCTGAAGGCCTGCATTGCCGACTTCGACGTCGTCATCCTGTGTCGCGCGCACTTTGCGGCGAAGTACCTGTCCGTCGTGCGATCGGCCGGCCGCCGCCCGTTCACGATCTTCGACACCGTCGATCTCCATCACCTCCGCGAAGAACGCATGGCCGTCCTGGAAGGCGACGCCTCACTGCGCGCGGCGGCAGCACGAACGCGGGAGGTGGAAGTGTCGGTGATGCAGGCCTGCGACATGGTCTGGGTCACCAGCACCCATGAGCAGCAGGTCCTGTCCACGTACTCCGCCCTTCCGCCCGTCGAGGTCGTCCCGAATATTCACGAGATCCGCAACGACGTGGCGGGACCGGGCGGGCGGCGGCACCTGCTTTTCATCGGAGGCTTCCGGCACCCTCCGAACGAGGACGCTGTCGTGTACTTCGTCGAGCAGGTCCTTCCGCTCGTCACCAAGCAGCTCCGTACCGCGCAGCTGCTCGTCGTCGGATCCAATGCCTCGCCGAGAATCCAAAACCTTGCGTCCTCGGAGGTGGCCATTCTCGGCCATGTCAGCGATGTCGCGGCGCTCTTCGACACATGCCGTGTGTCGGTGGCGCCGCTGCGCTACGGCGCAGGCGTCAAGGGCAAGGTGTCACAGAGCCTCGCGTGGGGCCTCCCGGTGGTGACGACGCCGATCGGCGCAGAAGGCCTGGGTCTCGTCGATCGAGAGCACGCGATGATCGCGCAGGATCCTGCCGAGTTCGCCGAGCGAATCATTGAGCTGTATCACGACGACGGCCTCTGGCGGAAACTCTCCGAGAATGGGCGGCGGCACGTGCAGGCACACTTCGGGCCGGATGTGACTCGATCACGACTGACTGCACTGCTGCATCGGGCATCGCAGGCGCGGATGACCACGGCCCCGGCCATCAGTCCATCACGCGCTTCCCGCTGACCATGTCCCGGCGCGTCTCCTCGCTGCGCATTCTCCACGTCGCTCCGTACTTCGAGCAGGCATGGGCCTATGGCGGCATCCCGCGGGCAGTAGCCGCCATCGCCCACGGATTGGCCGCCCGCGGTCACAGGGTCACGATCTCGACAACCGACGCGTGTGCACCCGATCATCGGCTCCCACGGTCTGAGGGCTCTTCACCCTCGTCGGTCGCCTCAGGTTGGCGCGACAGGACAGCCGACGGCGTCGACGTACAGGTCTTTCCGAACGCGTCAAACTTCCTGGCGTATCGTTACCAGTTCTTCTGGCCCCGGGGCTTCGATCACTTTCTCAAGATTCACGCCCGTGAGTTCGACATCGCTCATCTGCATGGGTGCCACAACGTCCCGGGCGCGCTTGCCGCGAAACAGCTGGCGCGGGCGCAAGTCCCCTATGTGCTCAGTCCGCACGGGACCGTACTCCGCTTCGGCAAACGCAAGCTCGCCAAGCGGCTTTTCGACGCCTCGATTGGAAGGCATGTGCTGAGCAGAGCCGCGCGAGTGATGGCCACGACCGCGGTCGAGCGTACCCAGGTCGAGTCGCTCGGGATGTCCGTCAATCGCGTTGCGGTGGTGCCAACTCCAGTCGATCTGGCCGAGTTCGACCCACCCATCGAGCGCACCATCTTTCGACGTGCCCACGGCCTGGGCGCCGCACCTGTCGTCATGTTCCTCGGCCGGGTGGAATCCGGGAAGCGTCTCGACCTCCTCGTCCGTGCCTTTGCGGACCTCGATCGTCCGGGCGCGAGATTGGTCGTCGCCGGCAACGATATGGGATACGGCCGGCGCCTGCAGGTGCGTCTCGAGGCCCTCGGCCTCCGCTCTCAAACGATCTGCACCGGCCTGCTCACAGGGCGAGCGCGCCTCGAGGCCCTGGCCGACGCCGACGTGATCGTTTACGCCTCGAAGAACGAGATCTTCGGACTGGTGCCGATCGAAGCCCTCTTGTGCGGGACACCGGTGATCGTCGCCGACGAGAGCGGCTGCGGCGAAGTCATTCGACGGGTTGGCGGAGGGATGGTGGTACGCGAGGGCGACGTGTCCCAGCTCACGAGCGCGATCGCTGCCATCCTCGATGCGCCCGCCCGCTGGCGCCAGGCCGCCGCTGCAGCGGCCGGGCAGGTGCAGAGACTCTTCGGCGCCGACGTCGTCTCGGCGCAACTCGAGGCCGTGTATCGCGAGGTCATCGAATCGTGACCATCCGGTCTTCCGAGCGACGTCGGCACACAAGAGGCTCGCGCCCATGAATACTGCGCCAGTATCGCGCGAGAGCGCGAGCCGGACTCCCGGACCGGGCGTGAGCGTTGTCATCCCCGTGAAAAACGGCGCGTCCTGGATCGAGCGCGTGCTTGATGCGATATACGCTCAGCGGGAGAACCCGCTTGAAGTGATCGCGGTGGACGACGGCAGCACGGATGGCTCGCGCGAGATCCTCGTGCGGCATGCCGCACACGGCCGCCTCGTGCTGCTCGAGGGCGAGCGCCGCGGCGCGGCGGCCGCAATCAACAAGGGCGTGCGAGCCGGCGCGCACCCCTTCGTCGCACAGATCGATCAGGACGTTGTCATTGAGGCGAACTGGGTGAGACGACTGGTGGATCGTCTGCGCGACCCGTCTGTCGCGGCTGCTCAGGGTCAGTACGTGTGTGCGCCTGACGCAGACGTCTGGTCACGAGTGATGGCGCTCGATCTCCGCCAACGGTATCGTGCGCTGGGCCAGTGGGCGAACCATGTCTGCACCGGCAATACGGTCTATCGGAAGGCCGCTCTGCTCGAGGTCGGACTCTTCGACGAAACGCTCGGCTACGGCTATGACAATGACATGAGCTACCGGCTCGCGGAAGCCGGCTGGCGGCTGGCGTTCTGCCGAGAAGCGACGAGCGTGCACAATTGGCGCGAGGGAATGGCTGCCTATTCGCGTCAGCAGTACGGGTTCGGATACGGCCGGCTGGATGTCATCGCCAAACATCCTGGCCGCATCGCAGGCGACGATGTGTCCGGGCCCGGCATGATGGCCCACGCTCCGCTCACCGGTGGCGCCTTGCTGCTGGGGGCAGCGGCTCTCGGTTTGTCGGCGAGCGGTCTGCCTGCGGCGTGGCCGGCGACGGCCTCCGCTGCGATCCTGGCCGCTCTCGCGGCAGAACGCACTTCTGCCGGCGTGCGCGCAGCGGTGTCGTTCGACGACCCTGCCGGATACTGGTATGCGCCCGTGCATCTGGTACGGAATGTGGCGTGGGCCGCGGCCATTGCGGTGTGGAGCGTGCGGCGTCTGGGTGGCGCGACGCCTGCGCCGTCGGACAGCATGCCGTCCAGGCCCGTCGTGCGGGACTAGCGGCAAGACATCGGCGGAACTCCGGATGCGGCGCTCTTCTACCGAGCCGCAGGCGTCAGCATCCGCTCCAGCCGGCGCACACACTGCCGTGTGACGGGCGACTCTTCCTCGAGCATGAGTGCCTCGCCGCACAATCGACTGGCCTCTGCACCTGGATCCTCAGGCCGCGGGCGCTGGTTGAAACACTGGATCAGTCCCATATACGGCTCTGGCTGATCGGGGCGCAGCGCCATGGCCCTCACAAAAGACAGTTCCGCGAGCTGACACACCCCGGCATTTCGGAGCGCCCTGGCAAGACCCAGGTGAGCGGCAAACGTCGCGGGCGCCGCAATCGTCGCCTCCTCCCATAGAAGAATGGGGTTCGCCCATACGCGGTTCCTCGCCAGGGTGAGCGTCATGAGACCGGCAACGACAATGGCGGTGGCGGACGCGAGCCAGGCATTGCTCGCGGGCCAACGGTCTCTGACACGACGCGCCAAGGCAGTTCCCAGCCAGACAAGCGCGAGGAAGAAGCCGCCGGCGCCGACATACACGCGGTGCTCGGCCATCTGTTGTCCCACGGCTGCCAGGAGTCCAAGCACCGAGGATGGCGCCAGGCCAAAGGCGAACCAGATGGCACCGGCGGTCACGATGGGAGCGCGACGTCTCAGAGAGACGGCCACGATCGCGCACGTCAGCAACACGTTCACGGCGGCGAGAACGCGCCATTCGGCGAGCGAACTGACGAGCGCCACATCGTGAACGATGGTCTGACCGAATGGGAAGAGCAGAAGGCCCATGTAGCGAACCGCGACTTCGGCAGCCAGAACTGCGTTCATGAGCGGGGCTCGCGGTGCCGCGGCGTTCTCGATCGCCATGTAGAGCCAGACCTTGGCCAGGCCTGCCGCAATCACGATCGCGACGAGCGGCAGGTGCAGCTGCCACAGGCGCCTGCGCCTGCCGTCTTCTGGACCAAGCAGATAGTCAAGAGCGACCAGCACGAATGGAAATGCCGCGGCGGTCTCCTTCGTTCCCAGGGCAAGAAAGAAGCACAGCAGACCGGCCGCAGCCCAGCGTCCCGCGCCAAGGACGAAGAATCGGAAGAACGAGTACAGTGCGGCGAGAAACCAGGTCGTCACCAGCAGATCCGAGCGGCCACTGATATAGCTCACCGCTTCGGTCATCATCGGATGCACTGCGAACAGGCTGGCGACCAGAAAGGCTGTCACGTCCGCGTCCTCGCCGCTCGGACCTGGCCTGGTCCCGTCCCGGATCAGGCGGCGTACGAGCGCGAACAACAGCGCGACGTTGAGCGCGTGCAGCAGAAGATTGGTGAGGTGAAATCCGAAGACGCGCCGGCCGCCCCAGACTGAGTAATCAACGGCGTAGGACACGTTGACCACCGGGCGCGTGAGGTTGTAGCGCAAGACGCCGCGCCAATCCCTCAGATTCTGGATGGAGGGATTCTCGACAACTTCAGTGCGGTCGTCGAACGTGAACGGACCGCTCAACGAATTGCTGTACGCGATGCAGACGAGGAGAACCGCGGCGGCACAGAGGACTGCGGGGTGTTTCAGCGCGCGATCCACACTGGGGAGCGAGTGTAGCACGCGGTGCCAGTCTGACTCTTCCTTACAATTCACACCAGCACAGTCACTTACGGGGAGTTGCCGCCCGCTCGTGCCGTTCGTGCCTCGGGCCCGCGCACCACCGGCTCCGCACTCTCTGGACGCGGGATGTACATAACAATGGCCCGATGTGCATCCTCATCGGGCCTGGAAAACAATGCCGGCAGCGACCTACTCTCCCACGCAG
>JBFWPD010000272.1:0-5884 GCA_050250175.1 Vicinamibacterales bacterium | reverse complement strand
CCTGCCCCTCGCGCCCTTCCCGCGCCTTATTCCGGCACCACCTTCACCTTCACCGTGGCCGTCACGTCCCGATGCAGCTTGATCGGAACGTCCACCTCGCTGACCTGCTTGATGGGATCCGCCAGCTGCAGCTTCCGGCGATCGATGGAAAAGCCTTTCGCCTCGAGCGCTTCGGCGATGTCCGCTGTGGTGACCGACCCATAGAGCGCCTCGGTCTCGCCCACCTTCCGGGCGATCACGATCTCGACACTGCTGATGCGGGCGGCCATGGCCTCGGCGACCTTCCGCTCCTCGGCCTCGTGCGCCTCGAGCTTCGCGCGCTCACGCTCCACGTGAACGCGGTTGCCGTCGGTGGCAAGCAGCGCCAGCTTGCGCGGCAGGAGGTAATTGCGGGCGTAGCCGTCGGCGACCTTCACGATCTCGCCGCGCTTGCCCACGTTCTCGACGTGCTCTCGAAGAATGACTTCCGTCATGACTCAACTCCAGTTACCAGGACACTCGCGGCTAGTCGGTCACATAGGGCAGCAGCGCGATCTGCCGGGCCCGCTTGATCGCGACCTGCAGCTTGCGCTGATGCATGGCGCAGGTTCCCGAGATCCGGCGCGGCAGAATCTTTCCGCGCTCCGGCACGAAGGCACCGAGAAGCTTGGCGTCCTTGTAGTTGATGTCGTCGATCTTGTCCGCGCAGAACTTGCAGACCTTCCGGCGCCTGAACATCGGCCGACGCTGTCCGCGGTCGCCCTTCTTGTCCTTGTCGCGGCCCCGCCCGCCCGATCGCTTTTGTCCGAATGCCATCGTTAGATCTCCCCTTCGAACCGGTCGTCGTCGTTGTCGTCGCCGTCGGACTGGCGGCCCTCACCGGGCTGCCGCACCGGGGGCAGGCCCCGCTTGGTCCGGCGCCGCTCGGACTCGGACTGGCGCTTCGATCGCGTGCGCTCGACGACCTTCGCCTCCTCGTCGATACGGACGATCATGTGCCTGACGACCTGATCCATCACCTTCAGCCGGCGATCGAGCTCCTTCATCAACTCGCCGCCGCCGCTGATCACCTGGAGGACGTAGACGCCCTCGCTGTGATGACCGATCTCGTACGCCAGCTTGCGGCGTCCCCAGTTGTCGGTCTTGTCGAGGCGCCCGTTGAGGCGCGAGACGATTCCTTCGACCTGCGTGTGCAGCTCGGCGACCTGTTCGTCGGTGCTGTCAGGGGGAAGGATGTAGACGAGCTCGTACTGACGTTCTGACATTCCGCTGCTCCTTCTGGACTCGATCAGGCTACAGGCTTCAGGCTACGGGCTTCAGGAAGTGCCCGGGCCGTTGCTCCCGCGCCGATGAGGCCGCCTCAGGCGGCAAGGCCGACTACTCGGTGACTGCGGGATCGCTGCCGTTGAACTTGTTCATCACCACAGCGATCCCGGAGGTGATGAACATTTCCGCCGCATCAGCGGCGCGCGTGGTCATGCGTTCGACCTCCGCGCGCTCGCCCTCATCGAACCGCGCCAGCACGTGATCGGCCAGCTCGCGACGCGATCGATCCTCGTTCCCTCGGCCCACTCCGACGCGCAGCCGCGCGAAGTCCTGGCCGATGTGGGCGATGATCGATTTCAGCCCGTTGTGGCCTCCCGCCGATCCGCCGGCTCTCGCCCTCAACTTTCCGAGCGGCAGCTCGACGTCGTCCACCACCACGAGCAGGTCCGACGGCTCGATGCGGAAGTACCGCATCAGCGCACCCGCCGCCTCGCCACTGTTGTTCATGAACGTCAGTGGCTTGGCGAACAGGATCGGACCGATGTCTCCGGCCGGCTGACGAACCCGCGCAATCAGCGCGTTCACCGGCCCCGACTCGAACTCGACGCTCATCCGCCGCGCCATCTCGTCGAGCACGGCGAAGCCGATGTTGTGCCGGGTTCCGCGATAGCCCGGCCCCGGATTGCCGAGGCCAGCAACCAGCTTCACGGGCGCTACTTCTTCTTCTCGTCCGCCTCGTCTTCGTCCTTCTTGCCCTTCTTGATGACCTCGGGCTCCGCGGTCGCCGTCGGCACCGCAGCCGCCGCTGCCGCATCCGCCGGCGCCGGCGTCTCCTCGGCCTTCGGCGCGATCACGTGGACGAGCAGCGTCTCCAGTTCGGTGACCGCCGTCCACTTCGGATTGGTCGCGATCTCGCGCAGGCGGATGCCTTCGTGCAGCATCAGCTCGCTCACGTCGATTTCGACGTTCTCCGGAATGTCGGCCGGCAGGCACTCGATCTCGATCTCACGCCGTACGAACTCGAGGATGCCGCCCTGCTGCTTGACGCCCTTCGGATCGCCCTTCAGGACGACCGGAATCGTCACCTGCAGCACCTTGTCCATCGCCACGCGATAGAAGTCGGCGTGGAGCAGGTGGTGCGTAATCGGATCGAGCTGATACTCCTTGACGAGGACGCGGGTGTCGCCTGCGCCATCCAGCTTCAGGGAGATCAGCGTATTCGCGCCCGATTCGGAGTGAAGGATCTTCAGCAGCGCCTTGGGATCGACGGCGATCGACATCGCCTGACGACCGCTGGACGTGTCGCCGCCGTAGAGGACGGCGGGCACATGGCCCTCGCGGCGCGTGCGCCGCGCCTCGTTCTTTCCAATCGTGTCGCGCTTCCTGGCTTGTAGCACTGCTTCCATGACTATTTCCTGCGAACGGGCGTCTCGGCCCTAGACAAAGAGACTCGATACAGAGGTTTCCTCGTGAATGCTCTTGATCGCCTGACCGAGCAGGCGCGCCACCGAGAGCACCACGATCTTGCTGCACGCCGCCGCCGCGGCCGACTGCGGAATCGTGTTCGTCACGATCATCCGGTCGATCGGGCTCTTCTGGATCCGCTCGATCGCCGGTCCCGACAACACGCCGTGCACCGCACACGCCAGGACCAGTCCGGCCCCGTTCTGCTTCAGGGCCGTCGCCGCCTTCGTGATCGTGCCCGCCGTGTCGACGATGTCGTCCTGGATGATGCAGGTGCGATCCTTCACGTCGCCGATCACGTTCATCACCTCGGCGGTCCCATCGTCCGACCGCCGCTTGTCGATCACGGCCAGCTCCGCGCCGAGACGCTTCGCATATGCCCTGGCCCGCTCCGCCCCGCCCGCGTCCGGCGCGACGATTGTCAGGTTCTTCGTGTCCAGCCGCGCCAGGTAGTCGATGATGACCGGCGCCGCGAACAGGTGATCGACCGGAATATCGAAGAACCCCTGGATCTGCGCCTTGTGCAGGTCCATCGTCAGCACCCGGTTCGTGCCTGCCGCGCTCAGCACGTTGGCCACGAGCTTGGCCGAGATCGGCACGCGCGGCTTGTCCTTGCGATCCTGACGCGCGTAGCCGTAATACGGCAGCACCGCGGTGATCCGCGCCGCCGACGAGCGGCGAAACGCGTCGATCATGATCATCAGCTCCATGAGGTGCTGATCCACCGACGCAGTGCCGTTGGCGCAGGTCGGCTGCACCACGAAGACGTCGGTGCCGCGGATGTTCTCGTCGATCTGGAACGAAACCTCGGTGTCCGGGAACCGCCGCAGGCGAGCCTGGCCGACAGTGACTCCCAGAAACGCGGCGATCTCTCTCGTCAGCTCGGGATGGGCGCTGCCTGTGAAGACCTTCAGCTCCCCAAACCCGGTCGATATGACGGCGTCACCAATCACCTGGAGCCTCGCATCCCGCCGCATCCCCTTCGCGAGCGAAGGAGGGTGGCTGGGGCGGAAGGATTCGAACCTTCGAATACGGGATCCAAAGTCCCGCGCCTTACCGCTTGGCCACGCCCCATCGTGTCCGTACCTTCCGCTTCGCCGCTCACGCCGGGGGGCCTTCCCGGAGACCGCAACTCGCGGCCCCGCGCCACACCGCGATCCTGCCGGCTCACCCTCTCGTCGGAGTTGTGAAGAAGCAGACCTCAGGAATGGCCCAAATCACGCGGTAGAAACGGTAAGTCTATACGATGGCCCCACGCCCGGCAAGTCTCACAGGCGGAGACGCATAGCGTGATGAGCCGCGCGGCGTGAGAGCGTCCGCGTGACCCAGGCCGTTACGCCGCGGCCCGCAACGGCCCCGGCGGCGGCGCGGGCGGCGGGCGCCTCCCGGAACAGACCAAAAACCGCGGATCCGCTGCCCGACATGCCCGCGTAGAAGGCGCCCTGTCGTGCCAGCTTCCGGATAAGCCCGCCAATCTGCGGATGCTTCGCCACCACCGGCGCCTGGAGGTCGTTGCCCAATTCGCTGGGGGGGATAATCAGGCTCCAGGCTCCAGGCATCAGGCTCCAGGCTCCAGGCTTCAGGCTCCAGGTTTTGGGCTTCGGGCTCCAGGCATCAGGCTCCAGGCTACGGGCGCCAGGCTTCGGGCTGCGGGCGCTCTCGTCGAACCACCGGTAGGCATCGGCGGTGGGAACCCCGAAGGGAGGCCGTGCGATGACCACCCACGAAGCGGGCGGATCGGCCAGCGGGAAAATCGCATCGCCCCGGCCGAGCCCGAGTGCAGTGCCTCCCCGCAGGAAGAAGGACACATCGGCACCCAGCTTCGCGGCCACGCGGTCGAGAACCGCAGGCTCCTCGTCGGCGTCCCAGATCCGCGCGAGCGCGCGAAGCGCGGCAGCCGCATCGCTGCTGCCTCCACCAAGACCGGCTTGCGAAGGCACCCGCTTCACGAGCGTCACCTGCACGCCTCTCATGCGGCCACGCCGCTTCAGGGACGTCCACAGCAGCGACGCACCACGCCACACGAGATTGTCCGGGCCCGGCGGGCATTCGGGATCAGCGCATTCCAGCGAGAACGGACCGTCGACCTCCTCGAAGAAGAGCGAATCAGACAGTGCGATCGACTGAAACGTCGTTCGTATCTCGTGATACCCGTCGTCGTGCCGATCCAGGACGCGAAGCGTGAGGTTGATCTTGGCGGGTGCGTCTACTCGCACCACGCGCCCGCGCTTCCTCATGGCGCGCCGGCGCCGTCGTCGTCCACGACATCCGACAGCACGGCTCCCTCACGCAGCTCTTCGAGCGTCAGCTTCTGTGCGCCAGCCGGGACCGCGATCTCGAAGGCCGCAGCATCGAGCGGCGCGTTGACTTCCACCTGCGAGAGCGCGAGGCGCAGGTCGAACCCGTCGTCCCTGCGGCTGGCAAGACGCAGCGTTCGCGGAACACCCTCGACGCCGCGCTCGTGATACTCGGCGCGCCACGGCCCTGAGCGCGCGTCCTGGTGCAGCGCGGCAACGAGCTGCCATCGTGCCGACGCTGACGACCGATTGAAGTACAGCTCCGCGACGCCGTCCGGGACGACGCGCCAGTTTTTGCCGATCTGCCTGGCGGCCCGCACCTCCGGCTGGCGCGCACATCCCGCGAGGGCTGCAAGAAGTCCCGGCGCATCGAGCGGCACCCCCGTGACAGTCTCGAGCAATGCCGCGGGCGAGGCATCCGCGACGACCCGATCAGGACGAGTGAGGAGCAGCGTTCCGCTACTGTCGCGGGCGACGAACGTGAAGAGCGGCCGGCCGAAAGGCGCGACGGCCTCGATGCGCGCCGACGCAGGCGACGCAACTCCCAGGTGCAGCGTCCCGCGGACGCGCTGCCCTTCGACCGATCCGCTCACCGACGACTCCGCGATGAGCGAGGACACGCGCGCGCAGTCCGCAGCTGCCTCGTCCACGACTTGCTGTCCGTCGGCTGCAGGCTCACCCTGTCCGGCTGGAAGCTGAATGAGAGGCGTGCGGGCGGCGCAGGCCGAGGCGAGCACAAGGAGACAGGCGGCACACGCCGCCCGCAGGGTCGCCGTCGGCAGGATCACCGGTCGAGTTGCTGCCGTGCTGATTGGATCTTGCGGTTGATGGCGCCGCGATCGATTTCGTCGCCGTCGCCGGCGAGCGATCGCTGCCAC
>JBFWPD010000271.1:0-5953 GCA_050250175.1 Vicinamibacterales bacterium | reverse complement strand
ACGGTCGTCTGTCGAATCTCGGCGAGCGCTTCGTCGAACGTCGCACCCTGTTCGATCATCTCGCGGATGCGATGCAGGACGACGAATCCGGCATGTCCTTCGTTCAGATGAAACACACCAGGCGTTGACCCCAGTGCCTTGAGCGCACGAACGCCGCCGATTCCCAGGACGATCTCCTGCTGGATCCGCGTCTCCCGATCCCCTCCGTAGAGCCGCGCCGAGAGCTCTCGATCCCACGGCGCGTTCTCCTCGAGATCCGTGTCGAGCAGATACAGCTTCGCGCGCCCCATGCGCACACGCCACACGGCAACGAGCACGGAGCGATCCCCGAGGGGGACGGCAACCACGCACGGCTTGCCTTCAGGCGTCATGGCCGGCTCGATGGGGGTGTCGGCCCAGCTCAATCGCTCGTAACTCTCCTGTTGCCAGCCTTCAGCCGAGACGTGCTGGTGAAAGTACCCCTGCGGATACATGAACCCCACGCCGATCAGCGGCACGCCGAGGTCGCCGGCTTCCTTGCAGTGGTCGCCGGCGAGGACGCCGAGACCGCCGGCGTAGATCGGGAGCGATTGGTGGAGCGCGAACTCCGCGGAGAAGTACGCGATCGATCGCTTTTCCACGTCAGGGAAGCGTGACTCCCACCAGGTATTCCTCGCCGCCCGTGCGTTGTCGAGCGCGGCAATCGCGCGGTTGTACATGGCGACGAAGTCCGGGGTGTCCGCGGCTTCTTCGAGCCGTTCACGTGGGACGAGCCAGAGCATGCGAACCGGATTGTGCGCGGTTGACCGCCAGAGCGGGTGATCGAGACGTTTGAAGAGCTCGCGGGCTTCGAGGTGCCAGCTCCACCACAGATCCACGGCAAGCTCGTCGAGACGGCTGAGCGCGGCAGGCAGAGCGGGAAGGTCGGAGTATCGATTCGATGGAGTCATGAGTTGCAGGCGCCGACGAGCGAGGCAAACCGGCTGAGGTCGATGTTGCCGCCCGACACGACGGCGACGACGCGTCCGCTGCCCGCGCGGCCGCTCAGGGCAGCGGCCACCGCACAGCCTGCGGCGCCTTCCGCAATGATCCGCGCGCGCTCGGCGGTGAAGCGCATGGCCTTCGCGACCTCGTCGAGCGAGACGACGATCGAGCCGGCCAGCGGCTTGAGCAGCGGCCACATCGTCTCGAGCACCGACTTGCCGCCGGCGCCGTCGACGAAGGAAGCCGTCCACCCCTCGAAGAACACCGGCGCGTCGGCCGCCAGCGAGGCAGCGAGCGGGGACGCCGTGACCGGTTCGGCGGCGTACACCTTGACTGAAGGGCGCAGCTCGCGCGCCGCGGCGCCGATTCCAGCGAGCAACCCGCCGCCGCCGAGCGGCGCAACGATCGTATCGACGTCCGGGAGATCCTCGAGGATCTCCAGGCCGATGGTCGCGTTCCCGGCGATGAAGCGATCGTCGTCGAACGGATGGACGAAGGTGCCGGACATGCGATCGGATCGGTGCGAGATGATCGTTTCCCAGCACTCGTCGTAGCTGGCGCGGACGATTGTCGCGCCGAGCCGTTCGATGGCAGACGTCTTTGTGACCGGCGCCGTGTCCATCACCATGACCGAGCAGGGCGCGCCGACGTGGCGCGCGGCGAGCGCCACGCCCTGCGCGGCGTTGCCGGCGCTGACCGTCCACACCCCACGCGACAGCAATTCGGGTGGCAGCTGCCGCACCAGATTGAACGCGCCGCGGATCTTGAAGGACCCGATCGGCTGCAGCATCTCGAGCTTCAGGTAGAGCTCGCGTGGCGCACCTGGAGTTGAAGGGGGTTCGACCTGTACGAGCGGAGTGCGACGGGCCAGGCCGTAGATGGATGCCGCCGCGTCGCGAATGGCCGGCAGGCTGATAGAGCGACTCTTCACGTCAGTGACCGGACCAGCGATGGTAGTCGGCGCGTCCGGACACGTCAACGCTCGTAAGCGAACTGGTACAATGTTGTTCCTTCAATGCGACGATCCGCCGCCTGTCTGCTGCTGGGTGCGCTGTGCATCCTGGCAGCGAGCCGACCAGCCTCTGCGCAGGACGAACCGTCGCGCATCGGACCGATTGCCATCGACGTGCGCGGATCGTTTCCGGGATTGTCCGACTCGCCGACGCTTGCCGCGAGCCGGAACCTGGTCGGAGACGAACTGCCCGGGCGAGGGCTTGGTGGCGATGTCGGTGCTCATCTGTATCTTTTCAAGGCAGGCGCGGTCACCTTCGGCATCGGCGCGCAACTCACGCTGATTCGCGGGACGTCGCAGGCCACGGAAGAAGGCTTGCGCGCCGTCACGTCGCGGCTCGTATCGTTCACGCCGCAGGTGTCACTCAACTTCGGCAGCGGGGACGGCTGGAGCTACCTGAGCGCGGGGATGGGGCAGTCAGAATGGTCGATCGTAGTCCAGGGCGAAGCACCGACCAGCGCCGACCTCGAGCGCCTTCGCACCTTCAACTACGGCGGCGGCGCGCGATGGTTCATGAACGAGCACGTCGCGTTCACGTTCGACGTCAGGTTTCATGTCATTGAGCCAGGCGCGATACACGTGCTCGGATTGCCAGGTTCGCCGCGAACCCGGCTGCTCGTGATTGGCGCCGGCCTGTCTTTCAACTAGGAAAACAGAGGGCAGGAACGAAGGGAACGGACCGGCTCCTTGGCGGAGCCGGTCTCATACCGTTGCCTAGTGACGGGTGGGGACCTGGAGCTCGCCCAGCTTGGCGACCATGTCTTCGGCCGAGGTCGCCGGACGCACTTCCTTGTCGATGGCCGAGATGCGGCCGTCCTTTGCGATGTAGAACGTCCAGCGGCTCGCGAACCCGCGCTGGTTCAGGACGCCGTAGGCGGTCGCGGTTTCCTTCGTCGGATCGCTCAGCATCGGGAAGTCGGCATCGTACGCTTCAGCGAAGGCGATGTTGCCCTTCTCTCCCTCGAGCGGATCGACGCTCGCCATGAAGTAGCTGACGTCGTAGTGGCGAATGCGATCACCGTTGGCTGCCAGAGACTTGCACTCGATGGTGCAACCCTGCGTGAACGCCGCGGGGAACCAGGCCACCACGACGGCCTGCTTGCCACGGAAATCCGACAGCTTGTAGGTATTGCCGTCGGTTGCCTTGAGCGTGAAGTCCGGGGCCATGTCCCCGACCTGCAGGTTGACAGCCGGCGGCTGGCTGGCCGCTGCCTGCTGGGCCGCTGCCGACGCGGACCAGATGGCCGCGACGCCAAGTGCGCACACGAGCGAGAACACGAGTCCTTTCATTGACCCTCCTCAAAGAACATCGAGAATCTTACTCTCTTCGGGCTGCAGGCTGCAGGCTGCAGGCTACAGGCTACAGGCGGCTTCAGGCTCTAGGCTCCGGCTTCAGGACTGCTGAGGCTGCGGTCGCCGTGGCATGCCCGAAGCCTTGCAGCCCGCAGCCTCAAGTCACCCTCAGTGCGTCATCGCGTAGAGCGCGATGTTGACGCCGATCGCATAGCCGACAGGCGAGAACAGATCGAAATATTCGGGATTCTCGCCCTCCCGTTCCCAGGTATCGGAGATGTCGGTGTTGTGCGTCATCAGGACCAGCAGCCGGCCGTGGCGATCCTGGATGCCCTTGAAATACACCTCCGCGCTGTCCCATCCGAGCTCCGAGGTATCTCCGCCGAGCGTGTACCAGCGGTTGATCGACGGCACCTGCGGGACTCTGTCGACCGTGTACAGCATCCGCATGATCGGATGCGAGGGTGGGATGTCGAACATGGGGAACTCGCCCGGCGGGAGCACCCTCGAGATCTGCTCGACCCAGTTGCTCCACGCGCTGGACCCCCACGCATCGTCCACCCAGAGGAACCCGCCCTTCTCGAAGTAGTCGCGCATCTGGGTCGCTTCCTCGCCCGACAGCCCGAGCTCGCCGAAGTGGGTCATGAAGAGCATCGGGCAGTGATAGAGCAGCGGGTCCGACATCGAGACGACGACGTGCACGGGGTTGCCGTACGAATCGAACTTCACGGGCATCTTCGTCAGCTCGGCGAGCCGGACGGAGAAGTTGTAGTCGGCGCCGGGGTAGTCGGTGCTCCAGCCGCTGCCGCTCGGCTCGCGCCGGCGGCTCGTGAAGAACGCGCGGCAATACATGAACTGACCGTCGAAATCGTCTGCCTGCGCCCATCGTGGGTTGCGGCCCCAGCCTCGCCCTCCACCTACCCAGATCTGCTGCGCCCACGCGAGCGTCGCCCCGGCCGTCATGAGAGCCACGACGAGGGCGGTGACGATGCGGCGGGGTCGCGCCATCCGCAGGCTGTTCAAGAGGGTTCTCACGTGTCTCAGTGCGCCAGGCCGTACAGGAAAAGGTTCACGCCGACTGCATAGCCCTTTGGTGAGAACAGATCGAAGAAGTCCGCATTCTCGCCTTCGCGCTCCCAGCTGTCGGCAATGTCGGTGTTGTGCGTCATGACGACCAGCAGCCGGCCCGTCCGATCCTGGATGCCGCGGAAGTGCACCTCAGCGCTGTCCCAGCCCCGTTCGGAGGTATCACCGCCGCTGCGCCGCCAGTAGCCGATATTCGGCACTTGCGGCACGTTCTCGACCTGGTAGAGCGCCCGCATTACGGGATGGGTCTCTGGAATGTCGAAGATGGGAAACTCTCCGGGAGGAAGGACGCGTCCGATCTCTTCGGCCCAGCTCATCCACGCTGACGTGCCCCAGAAATCATCGACCCAGAGCATCCCGCCCTTGTCGAAGTACGCTCGCAGCGCATCGACTTCTTCGCCTGAAAGGGCCATGGTCCCGGCATCCGACATGAAGAGCACCGGACAGCGATACAGCAGAGGATCGGTCAGGCTCACAACGACGTGTCTCGGCCTGAGATCCTCCCGGAAACCGACGTCGACACTCGTCAGTTCCTCGAGGCGGACCGAGAAGTTGATGTCCGCGCCGGGATAATCGGTATCCCAGCCGCTGCCGCCTCCCTCGCGCCAGTGGCTGTCATAGGCGGCTCGACAGAAGAGGAAAGTGCCGTCGAAGTCTTCGGCGGCTGCCCATCGAGGCGGATACCGGCTGCGTCCCCAGTAGCCTCCGCCCACCCAGATCTGCTGCGCGTACAGGAGTGCGCCAGAGGCGAGAACGATCGCCACCGCTGCGGTCGCCAGGCGTAAACGCCAAGCCGTGCGGAAGCCGCGCACGAACCGAATCATGACATCGAGGGACCTCCCTCGCAACCCGATCGGCATCGACGTCAGGCATTGCGCCGGAGCGTTGTGCCGGCGCGATGAATCGCCTGACTCGCGGCTTGACCTGCTGCCGGCAAGGGAGCAAAGTTGGGACGGTTCTGCGCCATGGCTCGCGTGCTCTCCGTGCTCGTCGCGCTGGTCACCATTCCGATTGGAGCGCAGTCAGGCGCTGCTGCCGACGCTGAGCTGCGCGTGCATCTGGCGCGCATCGGCGCTCGAGTACAGGAGTACTTCGACCGATTCCACAGCCTGGTGTGCCGCGAGTCGGTCGAACTGCAGCCCCTTCGACCCGATCTGAGCCGCGACGGCCGCGCGCGCGATCTCGTTTACGAGTTGCGTGTGGAGTGGACGCCCTCGAGCGACGGCATGGAGTCTGGTGCCGCGACGATCCATCGCGACCTGTTGACTGTGAATGGCCGGCCGCCACGGCCGGAAGACAAGGCAAGCTGCCTCGATCCGAAGCCGGCCTCGCCTGAGCCGCTGGCGATGCTGTTGCCGCACCGTCAAGCCGAGTTCGAGTTCACGATCGACGACATCGACCGCATCGACGGCCGCAACGCAGTGGTGCTCGAATACCGCTCGTTGAGCAAGGAGCCGCCCGTGGCCACGTGGCACGACGAGTGCGTGACCGTCGACGTCCTCAGTCTCACGCGGGGCAGGATCTGGGCCGACGCCGAAACCGGCGAGGTGCTCAGGCTCGACGAATCGCTGACAGGCTTCTACGAGTTTCCTGTACCGA
>JBFWPD010000270.1:0-5954 GCA_050250175.1 Vicinamibacterales bacterium | reverse complement strand
GACCTTCGACCCGCCGGAGTTCCGGCAGGGCGGTAACGACGGCTGCATTCACGACGCCCGCAATGAGCAGGACCACCAGGACGCCGACGACCCTCGACAGGGATCGAGTCATGTTGCAGTCCCTTCCATCTAGAAGGAGTTGAGGCCGGAGCAGGACAGGAAGGAGAACCAGTAGGACTCGACCGCGAGCACCCAGCGGAAGGCGCACAGGTTCCTCACCGGATTCCAGATGCTGAAGCTGCGCGCGCACGACTCCCACTCGTAGCCGGCCCTGACGACGCGCCCTTCCCAGATGGTGTAGCAGTCGGGTGTGGCGACCCGCCGAATCCCTGCACGGGCATGACGTGAGAGGTGCTTCGAAGTCCGCGCCGCCGCCCCATCGTCTCCAGTGAGCAACCCGACCAGTGCGTCCGCAATGAGAAGCGACGTCGAGGCGAGTGAATCGTCTTCAGACTCCTGCACCGCAGAGGCTGCGGTGCGGGTGAGGCGAATGGCCTCCGAGCCCGCCAGCAACCGGCGAATCCCGTCGAGCTCTTCGAGTGAATCCGCGCTCAGGCTCACCGCCCGGCGACGCTTGTTCCGGCTGACCGTGACCCCGGCGTCGGAGAACGCGATCGAGACAGAGTCTTTCGGGGCTGTGAGCTCGAGCGCGAAGCCGCCGGCCGGAAGCGATCGCTTCTGCAGCACGAGATCTCCACCGCGCGCCTCGATCTCGAAGGCACCGTCCTGCGAGAAGCGGCCCGCGAACGTGAGCTCGGCCCGGGGCACATGCCGCACCTGGACGACGGGTCTGATCGCAGGGGCTTGAAAGCCCGCGGATGGCGAGGGAGTGGTTGCAGCCGAGGTGTTCACCGGCGCTGTGCCGGCAACCGCGGGTACGGCGGCGAGGGAGACGAGCAGGGCGAGCAGTGCCAGGCGAGTGACGACTGAGGACATGGATGACTCCTTCGGACCCGAAGGCCCGGCGACCCCGGTGGATCGCACCCTGGCGTACGCGCGACCTCGCAGACACTGCTGCCCCGCTCCCGTTCACCGTGTATGGCCGGAGACGCCGGCCGGGACCAGGAAACACGAACTTCGACTGCTCAGACCTCGGCGGGTCCGGAGAGTGCCGTCGTGCCCTGAAGCCCGGGCGGACCTGCCTCTGCTCCGGCATCCGATTCGTCGACATGAGCCGCGCTGGACGGTGTGAAGCGGAGATAGGCGTTCAGCGTGTGGTAGCTGAGAGCGAGCACGCGGCATGCTTCGCGCTTGTTGCCGCCGCAGCGTTCGAGCACGAGACGTGCGTAGCGGCTGCCCCATGCGCGCATGGTGTCGCTGCTCGCGAGTGAGACCGCCATCTCCACCGCATCGCCTCGGACGCGAGGTGGCAGATCGTCGAGCTCGATCCGATCGCCTTCGGCAAGTGCCACGGCGCGTTCGATGAGGCGTTCGAGCTCGCGGACGTTCCCAGGCCACGCGTAGGCGCTGAGCGCGTCGGCGGCCGACGCAGAGAGACCCAGCCGCCGCGTGCTGCGATGCCGCTCCAGGAAATAGCCTGCGAGCTCGAGAATGTCGTCGCGCCGCTCACGAAGCGGAGGCACGCGCAGATCGACTCCGCTCAAACGAAAGAACAGATCGGCCCGGAACAGCCGGCGATCGACCAGGTCGCCGAGAGGCCGATTCGTCGCCGCAATGATCCGGATGTCCACCCGCTGTGTGCCCTGGCCGCCGACCCGTTCGACGGCAAGATCCTGGATGGCACGAAGCAGCTTCGCCTGCGCCGACAGTGAGAGGTCGGAGACCTCATCGAGGAACAGCGTGCCGCCATCTGCATGCTCGAACTTCCCCCGGCGCCCGCGGACGCCGGTGGCCGTCCGATCCTCGATGCCGAAGAGCTCGGCTTCGAGCAGCGTTTCGACGAGCGCGGCGCAATTGATCGCGACGAAGGGTCCGGTTCGCCGGCGGCTCAAATCGTGAATCTGGTGAGCCACCAGCTCTTTGCCCACCCCGCTCTCCCCTTCAACGAGGACGGTGAAGTCGGTCGCCGCAACGCGCTCGATCTGCTGGCGAAGTGTGTCGACGGCATCTGTCCGTCCGATAAGCGGCGCCGCACCGTCTCGCCGTGGCTTCGGCACGGGCGCGAGCCGCGAGCGTGCCGCCTGCAGGCGATGACGTTCGATCTCGAGAACCAGTGACGCAAGATGACCGGCAGCACCAAGCGCTTGGAAGTCCCATTCACCCAGCCCCGAGCCTGGCTGGAAGCCAGCTTCGAGCAGTCCGCCGCCTTCCGGTCCCGGAACGTCGATGGCCACGGACTCGACGACCGGATGCGGTACGCGCGGAACGACGAAGCGCATGTTCCGATCGCGCAGATGAATGGATTGCACCGGCAGCATCCGAAGCAGTGCCTGTTCGAACGTTCCGCGCAGCTTCGAGGGGTCGGTGTGATCAGCGAGCGTCCGCGACATCGCTGCCAGCAAGTCGGGCCATGCTGACCGCCGGTCCCGCTGACGCGGCACTCTCTCGTTTCCTTCCGGATCCCTGTCGCACACGATCGCCATGGACGCTCCTGTGAGTGGTGTGCTGATGTGCAATCAAATCGAGTGCCGTGATGCAGCGACGCGATCGCCGGGAAGATTCGGCGAGAAACGCGCGTCCGGCCACTCGTTGTCGTTCAGCGGGCGGGTAGCTTCTCCCCACGATCGGCGTGATCGCTGGATCCTTCAGCGAGCACTGGATACCCACCGGCGTCGAGCGCGAGCCACGGTGCCTCTTCGTCGAACTGCACGGCGCCCTGGTATGAGACCTTCGAGGCCTGCAGCCGGCTGACGTGACAGCGCACGACGCGGCCTCGAAGTCGAGCGGAATGATCCGCATGTGTTACGACTACATCGACGGTCGTGCCAGGGCGGAGCCGGAGGTTGGTCTCCAACAGAATCCCGCCCGGTGCGATGTCGACAGCCCTGGCCTCCTGTCCTCCGCGGAGTCGCACTCTTGTCGCGTCTCCTCGCAGGGGCCACCGCCGGGCCCGTCGTCGTTCGCGCGTCGTCATCGCAGCGGCTCCCACGTCTGTCGCAGCCGGTTGAAGGTCAGGATGCGGGTCCTTCCCGTTTCCCCGAGCAATCGGACCACGTACTGGCGACTGGCGCTCCGGACGTAGAGGCTTCCGGATGTCGCGGTGCCGAGGGCTGTGAACACCACGAGATCGCTCGGTCCGGTGCGAATCGGATCGTGTCCGGGAGGCGCGCTCGACGAGTCGACCGCGGGCAGCCCTGCCAGCGCCCCGAAATCGACACCCGCGAAGTGATCCGACAGCCTCTCGTCGGGCGTGAGACGGGAGTCGATCCCTGTGGCGATATCACTGGCGCGAAGTCCGTCGCCGTTGCCGTCTGCAAACGTGCCGAACGTGAACCCTCCGTCAACGGCGTTGAAGCGTATGCCCACGTTGGCCGACCTCATGGCCGCTTCGGTGCGGACCTTCTGGAGACGAGCCGTCAGGTAGCGCACGGCCGCACGTGTGCGCACGTCTTCGAGACTGCCCGCGAGTTGTGGCAAGGCGAGAGCCGCCGCAGTCGATATCAGGCCGACCACGAAGGTGACTTCCAAGAGCGAGATGCCTCGTGCTGGACGAGTCATGGCTGTGAGTGTGAGTGCTGGGACTCGAACCGGTCCGAGCCCCAGCCGGAGGTCTACCGTGAGGCTTCGGCGGCTGGCGGGGCGCCGACGGTGATCTGCGCGCGAAGGCGAAGAAACACGCGCTCGCCGATGCCCTGGATGTTCATGATCTCTTCGATGCGCTTGAAGGGACCAGTCTTCTCGCGGTACTCGAGGATCCTCGCCGCCATCGCGGGACCGATGCCCGGCAGCGTCTCGAGTTCCGCCGCGGTGGCCGTGTTCAGATTGATCATCTTCACCGTTTCGGGCGCGGGCGTCGCGGCACCTGCGGTCTGAGCCTGTACCGGCGCAGCCAACAGCACGAGCGCGACCAACGACAGGAGCGTACGGACCATGCTGGCCTCCTCTTTCAAAAGGGGGTGAGTGCGACCCTGGCCGGCAGCTCCGGGAACGAAGGAGGTCGAGCCCCGCGCCGAGAAGCCGCCGAACCAGAGTCGGCCGGTCACGAGGCAACAGACGCGCCGATTCGGATGTCGCGGAAGCGTCCCGCTAAACGCTGGGATGAAGGGAATTGCGGCGCCGTTGCACGAGGTCCTGCGTTCGCGGCCTCACTGGAACGATCGAAAGGACGCCACCAGTTGACGCTTCCGGTCCACGTCCACTGGCAGCGGCCACGATTCGAGGCATCCGCAGTTGCTCGACGTCGTCCACCCGTTGCAGACATGTCCGCGGCAATAGGGACTTGGTGATCCCTCCCGCCGTGCTCCCATTCTTCCAGGGGCGATGTGATCCGTCACGGGATGTCGGTGAACTCGCCACAGTACGCGTACGGGTCCCGGAGGAGAGACAGCGGCGATCGAGGGACAGTCGTCGCGGCGGTGCTCTTCTGCTCATCATCCAGCGGTGATTCCCACGCTCAGGAAGGTGGATTGCCGTAGTCTAGACGCGCTCCTCCCGGAGGGTACAGCGTGCTCGAGGGTCTCGTCATCGCGATCGTGGCGGGCGGTCTTGTGGCGGGGCTGTGCTTCCCATATTCCGGCGCGTGGACGTTCCTCAGGAGGTGGACTCTGGCCTGTCTGGTCCTGGTCACACTCTTCTGGGGCGGCGCCGCCTTTGGAGCGGTGGCCCGCAATGCGATGTGCCAAGGCCTGTGGATCTGCGACTAAACGTGGTTCGACCACGCTTCTTGTTCCGTGCAACGAACGGTGGCGATGCGACTTCAGAGCCATCCCGTAGATGATGTTGAGCGGGGGGCGTCCTAGACGGCTCCACAACCGCAACCGTCCACACCGCAAGCAGGGCGTCATTCTTATAGGGCTGGAATTTTCAGGGTCGCTCAGGGGTTCCCCATTTCGCACCAAAGGAGGAGTGATGAAGACCTTGTTCATTGCGTTGATCGTGAGCGTGGGAGTCGGGACGTTCGTCGCGGGACAGGCCCTCCCCCAGAGGCGAGTGAGTTATCCAGGGACGACGATCACGGCTGGCGACATTCGGTACAACGAGCAGGAACGTGTGTCCTACGCTCGCGGGGATGTCCGAATCGTGACCGACTCGTCGACGATCACCGCTGACGAAGCCGACTTGCACCTCCTGAGGGTGACTCAAGAGGTGGTTGATTTGGACATCGCGGTTCGAGGCAACGTCCGAATCCTCGTGACGCCAGAGCGCCGTGTGATTCAGTAGCGGAGTTGAGCCAGTTTGGTGGACATCTTTCCAAATCGGATCTGCCAGCCATTCGGGCTCCCGCAGGACATGTCGAATTTCGACGACCTGCAGGCCAGACTCCGCGGCCAACTGGCGTTTGCCAACTGACGTCGCTCTTTCGTCGGACCGCCCTCGAATAGCCGTCGCTGCGCCGATCGTGCAGCTCGTCCAGGTACAGGGACAGATCGAGGTGCCACATTGAACCGGTTCGACGACGGGCGCCTGACGGAAATCCTCGCGGCCGAAGCCTCGGAGCATCCTGATTCGCAGCCGCTCGTGCCGTGGTGGAGCTTCTCGAAAACCATCCTCGCCGCCGCCGTACTCGTTCTCGTTGATCGCGGAACACTGGACCTCGACGCGCAGTTGACCGACGCGTCATACACCCTTCGCCATCTCCTGCAACACACATCTGGCCTCCCGGACTATGGAGGCAACCGCGAGTATCAGCGGGCGGTAGCCGCTGGGGAGTCGCCATGGCCCATCGAAGAACTCCTTGGGCGCGTGAAGCCATCGTCCCCGTTGCTCCCGGCAGGCACGAGGTTCTTGTATTCCAACATCGGCTACTTGTTCGTCCGGCAGATTATCGAACGCGCTACCAATGTCGATCTCGAGGAGTCTCTCAGAACGCTTGTGCTTGATCCTCTTGGGATCGA
>JBFWPD010000269.1:0-5977 GCA_050250175.1 Vicinamibacterales bacterium | reverse complement strand
ACCCATCGTGGGTCATTGTGCCACGTCAAGGTCGCGACAAGGTGCTCACGCTGCACAACTGATCGCGGTCTCAGGCAACCGGAGGCGCGACCTCCGGTCCAGAACCGGATGCTCACTGCGGGTTCAAATCGGGGGCCCGCAGCCAACTGTATTTGGCGTTCTGCTGGAGCGCGGCGTGATGCAGTGAAGGCAGGCGATGCTCATCGTGAAAATGCCGCGAAGCGGGTCCAGACAGCCTGAGGGAGATGACGGCGGATGGGATCGCGGAATCTCGAGCCTGGCCGCGAACGGCGTCACAGTAAAGGGCCGGCTGGATCGGTGGGTAGAGGCGTGAATCTGCTCGGATTGGGAATGCGCCCCTTCACGATCGTTCCGGCTCCGATGGAGTCGTGTGTGTGCTTACTGCCGGCGCTTGCGAATGGCCGCAACCCACGTCTCGAGTGCGTCGATGTCCGCCTTCAGTTCATCTGGACCGGGAACGGGCGCGTGTGCCGCTGGTGCCTGATCGTGCCCCGTGAGCCATGTGGAACACTTGGTCATCGCGGCCTCAACGATCTTGCAGTCGTCGTCCGTGATGTCCGTGATCTTGGTGATGCGTTTTGTCTCGACGCTCGGCCTATACCGTTCCACCAAGCCATTGAGCAGAACTTCTTCAAGGGCACGCTCCCACGCCTCGCGCAAGAGGCCATAGAGGTGTTTCGCCTGCACCTCGTAGGCGTGGGTCTCGCCATTGCGGTGTAGCTTGTCGGCGGCAGGCCACTGATTCTTGAGGTGCCCGATCCTGTCTTTCACGCGCATGGCAACCCACGGCAGTTCCTCGACGCACACCCCGGCGCCTTTGGATTGGCGTCGGACGTGCTGGTCGAGAGGCGTGATGTCCATCTCGCCCGCGAATTGTTTCAACGTCAACAGGAAGACGGGGTCGTGGGTAAAGACGATAACCTGTCGGGTCTTGGACTCGCTCACCAACCGCCTCGCAACGGAGCGACGCCATTGGAAGTCAAGGGAGGACACGGGGTCATCAAAGACGATCGCCGACGGATCCTCGGCCGTGCTGAGTTCGGCGAAGAAGGCGGCAATAGAAATGCAGCGCTGTTCTCCTTCGCTGACGACTTTCGGGACGTCGATGCCTGGGTTTCTGGTGAGGATGAGCTTGTGATAGAAGACGCCTTCGGCGCCGCCTTGCTCCTTCAGTTCGACTTCGACGTGCTTGAATTCGAGATTTGCTAGTTCCTGTCGAAAGCTCTTTTTCAGGCTCTCCGAGACGACGGCCTTTGTCACGGCGGAGCTCTTTTGTGTAATGGCCGCTGGCCTCGTCTCGTCCAGGCACTGGCCGTACGCGGCGAACCGCTTCTTCCTTTCAATTTCGTCGAGGATCGTCGCCTCGTGTCTCCCGAGCAGGGCGCGCGCCCGCAGTTCCTGCGCTTCGGCGGTGAGCTGCGCGCGCGCGTCGCCGGCAGTAGTTTCGCGCAGAGACTTCACGCGCTGGTCGATCTCTTTCGCGATAGCCAGCGCACGGTGCGAGGCGGAGACGAGGGCCGGACAATCCTCAGCCAGGTCTTTGTCCTCCGCAAGTGCGGTGGCAACGGCAGCACGGCGTGCGGTGTTCTGCTTGATGGTGTCAGCGATTATTTCGGCTACCGCTGTGTGCTCAAGACGGAGCTCGGTTACGGTTTCCTCAATCGCGTTTGTGGTCGTCTGAAGGGACGAGAAGGCGTTTCGTCTTTGACCGAACTCTCGCTGAAGCTGGGCCAGCTCCGTTTCGGTCGTCGAGGTGACAAAGTCTTGGAACTGGCGAAGCCTGTGAGGAGCGGCGTGCTCGAGATCCTGCTGGCACAGGACGCACTTCGATCCGTCATCCGTGGCCGGGAAGGGCTTCCCTGGATACGCGTGCTGTTCAGAGAAGAGCCGTGACGTCTCCCACATCGCCTTCCATGGATCGCCTCCGGTGCCGGCGAGCATCCCCTGCGGGAACGAGGCGTCGCGCAGTCGCCTGGCTTCCTCGCCCTTGCGTCGGCTCTCTTGCCGCGTGCGAAACACGGCGGCAATCTCCGCATCCGACAGCGCCTCCTCCAGCCGCCGAAGATGCTCCGCGAGCGCGCGGATGCGAGTGACGCGCAGACTGAGTTGAGCAACGCGTTTGGCGGGATCGTTTGCTTGCAGGTCTTGCAGCGACTTCTCGAGGAACTCCAGCCGCGCGGATTCTTCCGGCGAAAGACGCGTCAGGGCTGTGACGGTTTCAGGCTTGGTCAGAGAAGTGATGCTCCCGGCGAGCTTGGCCGCAGCCGTGCCCTGGGAAATCGTGGGGATGATGGCGGTGAGCGCGCTTGTATTCAGCCCCCGGCGTTCTCCCTCGAGTCTCGCGGTGACTGCCCTGCAGGCGCGTACGAGCTTGTCGAACAGGTCAAGGCCGAAGGGCAGAAATGCTACGTCTGTTCTCTCATTAAGGTAGACCGCCGCGCACTGCGTATCGAAAATGCTGACGCGGGAGACGAACTCATCGGCGTCCCCGCCTGCCCATTCGCGGGCATCCGGCTCATCGCCGACCTTGTACTTGATACTGACACTCGGTTTCGGCGGAGCGACGTCGGACACAACGACGTTGCCGAGAATTTCCTCTCGTCCACGCGCACGGCACGCCTGCTTGAGAATTCGAATGTAGCCGGTTTTGCCCGCGCCGTTGTCGCCATAAACGATGGTGAGACCGGGCGCGAAGTTGAGCGTCTGGTCGTCCGCAAGGGCGTTCACGCCCTTGTGATGGAAGATCGATTGCAGCGATACGGCGGCGGCTGAAGCGGCGGCAATATCCGGAACGTGCTTTTTGCTGAGAGGTACGGCATCGGCCTTCTCGGCCAGCCCGTGGTCGCCTTTACAGATTTCGGTCAGCTCCGCGATGTCGTCATCGGACATTTCGTCGTTGGCAACGAGGCGGCGCAGCGCGTCCCGCTGCCACATGGGGCGATCTGCCGACCAAGCAAGAATTTCTTGAAGAACCTTCACGGTTCAGGCCTGCGCTTTCGAGGCCGGTTTGGCCGCCTTCACGAGCCGCGCGGCCTTCGGCTCGTACACGTAATCGGTTATCGAACCGTCCTTGATGCGGTTGACGGCCTCGTCGATGACGAAGAGGGGCACCAGGAACCATTCCCGCGGCTTCACCGGATTGCCGAAGCGATCCTTGATTTCGATGTTTAGTTGCGCCGGGTCGAAAACCCGATGAATGAGATTCTCGAGCTTCACCCGGTTGACGTTGTAGAGCTCGTACGCGGCGACGATTTCCACATCGGCAAGAAGGTATGTGGGGTCCAGGCTGGCGTTGGCGACGCGCGCCTCGATCTTAACGCCGGTGACGCCGATCTTGTGGAGGACGTCGCGGTGTGCAGCGACGACGGGATTGTCGGACTTGCTGCGGAGAACGTAAATCGTGCCGCTGGCGAGTTCGTCGGCGGTCGGTTCGTCGGCAAAGAGCGGCCCGAGATCTGGGTTGGTAACACGGCGCGCGGCCTCATCGCGATAGAGTGCGCGCTGGAGCGAGCGCTGCAGCACATCGCTCTCCGTCCCGTTGTCGTAAATGACGCGCAGGCGGCTGTCCCTGCGGTCGTACTTGGTCGTGAATTCCTCACCGACCTCGGCGACGTAGGCGATCTGCCCCTCGACGACGAAAAAATCACCCTTCTGCAGTTCGGCGGCCTTGACCTCGTCCAGAGTCTTTACGGGGACTGTCCGGCGGAAGCCGGAATCGAGTTCGCGCGTCACGCGCTCGAACAGAGGCTTGAATCGGTCGAAGTCATCGCAGGTCTTGCGCTGCGCGATCTCCTCCGCTGCGCGCTTGTCCGCGGTCGTGCGGACGTGACGCAAGGCCGTGACGTCGTCGTTCCCCTCGGCGCCGGTGAGTTCGGCGAGTAGTTCTTCATCGGTGATGTTGGGAGACGGCGTCGCACCGGCCGGCGGGCCGGCAAGCAGCCCTTGATGATCCAGGGGCGTCAGAAGCGTCCGGCAGTCCTCCAGCGCGCGAAGACGATCGAGGCGCACGGCGTAGAGGCGCTCGAAGATGTCGAGCTTCTCGCCGTGCTGCGGCGGGCGCCCATGCGCTTCGACGAAGCGCTGGATTTCCTCAAAGCCCGCGATGATGCGTTCCTCGCGCGGCGAGCGGCCGCCCTTCTTCTCCGGGACGTCGAACGCGGCAAGTTCCGCGGCGAGTTCGTCGAGGTCGGGGTCACTCATAACGACCCTCCTTCTTGAACCGCATGAACGCTGCGGCGCCTTCGGCCATGCGTTTTTCCCAGGCGTCGGCAGCGGTGAGCGAAGGCAGGCGGCCGCGCTCCTTCTTGAATGTGGCGGCGCGGATGGCGAGTTCCTTTGCTTCGTCGGGCGTCAGGGCCGTGCGCTTTGCGGAGATTGCGGCCTGAACCTGTTTCAGGCTCTCCTCGCTCATGGTCTTGGCGAGGATCGCGTACGCCTCGCCGAAGGGGTTGATGCGGTCGATCAGATCGATGTCCAGCTCGCGGACATCCATCGCGAAGCGCCGCACACCGTCGATGAGCGCCGTGTTCGCGGTCTCTGGCGCGTTGCCAAGCGCCTGCTTGGCCTGCTGCGTAATGTTGAGCGCGGCGATGGCGTGCTGGCGCACCGCCTCCTGGTCTTCTTCATCGAGCTCGGGGTACTTGGTCTTGACGATGGTGGCCATCCGCACTTGCGTTAATTCTTCCGGCACCAGCTCCTGATCGAAGAGGCCGCGCTCGATCGCCGTCTTGTCCTGCACGAAGGCGGCGATCACTTCGTTCAGGTCCTCCTGGCAGATGCGTGCCGCTTCATCGCTCTTGGGTTGGGCCAGGCCCTTGATCTCGATCTGGATCTGTCCCGTGTCGTGGTTGACGCCGACATTGGTCTGGCCGGGCACGTAGCCGTTCGGGCCGTAATCAAAACCGGCAACAGGTCCGTTCTCCAGATTCTTCGGCCTGAACTCGAAACGCGGCGCGAGCACCTGCTCCATGAGCAGGCTGGCCGCGATGGCCTTCAGCGTGTCGTTGACCGCCTCGGTGACGGCGTCTTCGGCCGCGTCGGGTTCGGCGATCAGGTTCGTGAAGCGCGCGCGGGTCTTGCCCGGCGCGTCGCGGGTCGCGCGCCCGATGATCTGCACGACTTCCGTGAGGCTGGCGCGATAACCGATCGTGAGGGCGTGTTCGCACCAGATCCAGTCAAATCCCTCCTTCGCCATGCCGAGCGCGATGATGATGTCGACCCAGTCCCGGTTGTTCTTCTGCGCCGGGTCCTTGAGCGCCGCGGCGACGCGGTCGCGCTTGGCAGCGTCGTCGTCGACCAGGTCGGCGATGCGCAGGACGCGGCCATTTGAAATTCTGACAAGCTGGAATCCCGTCGCCTCATCGATCCCTTGCCACTCGCCGAGCGCGCCGATGATGTGCTCGACCTCCTTCATCTTGTCCTTCGTGCTCTCGCGTGCGTTGACGTTCGGGATGTGAATGATGGTCTTCTCGCCAGGGTCGAGGACTTTCAAGATGTCTTCGACGTACGAGCCGCTGTAGAAGAAGTACCCGATGTCGAGACGCTTCAGATATTCGTAGCCGTTGAGCTGCTCGTAATACGTGAACGTGACCGTGTCGAACTTGGCCTCGTCCTGCGGCGCGAGCACGGCTTCGGCGTCGCCCCGGAAATATGAGCCCGTCATCGCGACGATGTGGATGCGGTCGCGGGCGATGAACTGCCCGAGATGCGTTCCCAGCTTGTTGTCGGGATTGGCGGAGACGTGGTGAAACTCGTCGACGGCGATCAGCCGGTCATCGAACTTCTCGATGCCGTATTCATCGACGGCGAAGCGGAAGGTCGCGTGCGTGCAGACGAGCACCCTGTCGGTGCTCTCGAGAAACTTCCCGAGCGCCTTGACCTTTCCGCCATTATCGCCGCCCGGCGCGTTGCACAGATTCCACTTTGGCTCGACATGCCAGTTGGCCCAGAAGCCGAA
>JBFWPD010000268.1:0-5979 GCA_050250175.1 Vicinamibacterales bacterium | reverse complement strand
GGGAGGACCAAGAGGAGCTCCTGGCCTCATCCGCTCGAGGTGCTTCGGGTCCCCTTACGTCCTTCAGGTCCTCTAGGGTCGAGGAGCTTCGGGGGCGCCAACCACGCCCCCGAAGAATCTTCTGTATTTTCTTGCTTCGAGGGCCCGCCACCGGGAACAGGAGCATCCGTCGTGAGGACCCGGAGGAACCCGGAGGACGGTAGGACCTCAGGACTCCGCTCGAGGTCGCAGAGGACCGAAAAAGGGACTCCTCGTTTGCACTCTGGTCAGCTTAGAGGTTCGTTCAGAAAGCGGACGAGAGGTGCAAGCGCCTTGAAAGTGGATACCAGGCCCGGGTAGAAGCGCCGGGTCGTCGCAAACGCTGCCGGGAACTCCTTGCCAGCCAGGAACTGACGAAATTTCAGGAACTCGGCGGCCTCGTGATCCTTCGGGAATCCTCGAGGAACACGCTGAAGCCGGTCACCTTCGAGCCGCCCCACTGTCCGCTTGAACGCAGGCGACTCGACGATCACTCGCAGGCGACGATGGTTGGCCGCGATGTGTTCACGGACAGCGTGAAGCATGGACGTGTCCGGCGCGTACATTCCCCCTCCGACCCACACCCACTGGGGCGTGATCTCGAAGTACAGACCCGCGCCGGCGTGACGCGCCAGGCCGCGCGTCGGGAAGACGGCCGCGACGTGCGTCTTGAGAGGCGACTTGTCGTTCGAGAACCGCGTGTCGCGGTAGATACGGTAGAGGGACGCCTTTGGCGACGCGATCAGGTCGGGCGCGAAGCCGCGGAAGTCTTCCGCCAGCCGGTCGATGACCTCGATCATCGGCGTCCTGAGGAGCTCGTCGTACTGTTCACGGCGCTCGCGGAACCACTCGCGATCGTTGTTGCGCTTCAGCGACCGGAGAAAGGCGACCGCCTTCGGCGAGAAGCCCCCGAACGGCGATCGTCTGGCCGTGATCACCGCTGCGCCGCCGCGGCTTCCGCGGCCCGCTGCGCCGCCCGCTCCTGCATTGCCCTCGTCAGGTGAGGCACGAGGCCGAGCATTCTCTGGATCAATGCAAGCTGACCGCGATGATGCATCTCGTGCTCCTTCGCCGACATCAGCAGCTCGAGACGGCTCTTGGTTGGCGATGGATCGGCGGGCGTGACGACGCGTTCCGCGAGGAAGGCATCCTGGAGCCCTTCGAGAAACGTCGCGAAACGCTCCCCCTCGTGCTTGAGCAGCGCGATGACTTCTTCCTTGTTCCGCGGCGCCGTTTCAACAGTGACCATCTCCTGGATGAGCGCCATGAAGTCGACCTGTGCCAGGCTGTCGATCTTGTTCTCCTGGACGTAGAGCTGAATGAAGGGGACCGTTGCGATGTGAGACAGAAGACGTCCAATGGAACGGGTCTCCGGCGTCGGCTGAAAACCGTACTGGTCCGCCGGAATCTCCTCGGCCATTTTGATCGTATTGCCTCGCACACGTCTGAACGCCGCCGCCAGTTCCTTGCCGCCGTAGATCGTCGTCACGTCAACGCCTCCTTGGATTGAGCCCGATCACTATATGAAGCGGCTCACGGCGCTGTAAAGCGCCGGGCGTTGCGGAGACGAGATCCCGTCCTGCGTCAAGGTGGCCCCTCGATGAAGGCTCGAAGGGTTCTCGAGCGGAGCTCCGCGTCAACCAGCGGAAACGACTGAAGTACGTGCCCGAGCTCGCGATCGGTTAGCTGATACAGGTGCGCCACAGCGACATTGAGCTCGGTCAAGAGATCGTCGTCTGCGGAGGATCCAAGACGACGGGCTGTCGCGGCGACGACGTGGAACGACGAGCCGGCCTGCGCCCGCGTCGGAATCGGTAGACGCTCGACGACTGCGGTCGTGACATGCGTCGTGACCCGCGTCCGCACCAGGTAGTTCAGGACGAAGCTGTTGAACATCCCGCAGAGATAGTGCTGGACCAGGGTGGACGCCGGCGTCCGGAGACAGAAGACGGTGTGTGTCGAGACGCATCGCGGCGGAAGGATCGCGGCGATCAGCGTGAGGCGGTTCGTTGCGCTGGCAACATCACGATAGGCAAGACGCGAGCGGCCGGAACGGTTGCCGAGAAGAGCGCGAGCATCTGACGCCCCGATTCTCCAGCGGGTTCTGGAGAGATCGACAGCGAACGGGGCAAGCTGCTTGCCTTCCACCACGGGCAGCCCACGCGTGCCGGCCGGACGGAAGTGATGCCGATCGTCGGTAGCATTCAGCTCGCGCCCGAACTCCGCACCCCATCCGCGTGCATCACCGAGCGGGGGGAACAGGGCGGCTGCCCGTTCCGCGATCGTGAGGTCGATGGGCGATCGCAGGTCCGGGACTGCCAGCCCGGGACCGCTGAGCCGTTCGAGAACGGCGGGGGTCAGGCGCACATGCCGTTCCGTGAGCTCGTGCGCCTCGGCTTCGATGTCGTTGAGCCCTTCGATGGCCGTTTCTCCAAGACGGCAGGTGATGCCGGTCGTCGGCCGGCCATTCGAGGCGCTGACGAGCAGGAATCGCAGGCTTCGATGGATTGGAAAGACGCCCCGTCGATTGTCGAACCCGATCAACCCCTCGACGTCGCATCGCGAGAAGAGCTGCCGTCTCAGGGCTGCGCTGCCATGGTCCGAGACGGCTCCTGACGGGAGCACGAGACCGATACGTCCGCCTGGCTTCGTGAGTGCGATCGCTCGTTCGACAAAGAGTTGGTACCGGTTGGCCTGGCCGGTCGATGAGGCTTCATAGACGCCGGCATCGCGGACGAACCGAAGAACGCGGGCGTCGTCCGCTCGTGTGGCTGCGCGATCGCCGGCATCACCCGTATCCGCGCGAATCATGTCCCATGGAGGATTGCCGAGGACGGCGTCGAACCCTGGAGCAGGCGCCCGTGTTCCGTCCGCATTGAAGAAGGCTTCAGGAAACTCGAGCTCCCAGTGAAAGAAGCGTCGTTGACCCGCGACATCTGCAGAGCGCACGAGCAGCGGACGGACCGTGCGGTCGGGCAGCGCGCCTCGACCCTTCAGGACGGCGTCCGACAGCGCCCTGAAGGTTGACGCGGAAAGATCCTCCGCGAACCAGGACGCACACCACAGATCGGCCACGCGCCGCCATCGCGACAACGCCGCATCAGGGTTGTTGAGCGCCGCAAGCGTGCGCTCCTTTTCGCGAACCTGTGCCGGAGTGTCGCTTGGCAGGTCGGCGAGCGTGAAGCGGGCGGGCAGCGTCTGACGTACCGCGCCGCCTACGCCGGCGTCATCGAACAACGGCAGCGAGCCCTCGCTTCGCCGCCGATTCACCGGAGGTGGACATCGCAGACAAGAGAGCCACGTGCCGAGCAGGCTGTCGCCGGTCGCCAGATGATGATCGAGAAAGCTCAGAGGCTTGTCTGCCGCCATAGTCGCGAGCCACAACGACAGGCGGGCGAGCTGTGTCGCCATCGGGTTGAGGTCGACGCCAAAAAGACAGCGTTCCGCAACTGTGCGCCGAAACAGCTGCTGGTCGCCCGGCCCGATGTCGGTGGAGTGACACCGGCCTGAGTCCACGAGCGCGGATTCGTACGCGCGCGCCAGATACTCGCAGGCCGCAACGAGGAAAGCACCGCTGCCCATCGCCGGATCGAGAACGCGCAGGCCGAGAATGGACTCTGGAGCGCAGTCGCGGACCAGGGGACCGAGCGTTTGCCGCACCAGGTACTGCGCCAGTGGTTGCGGTGTGTAGAAGGTGCCAGTTCGCTTCCGCTGGCTGGATCCCGGAACGAGTGTCACGCGCCGCACCCGGCGAGACCGCGTCCGCGTGCCAGTCGTCGCCCCTTCCTCGACTGCGGGCCGGTATTCGAGCAGGGACTCGTAGACGGCGCCAAGCTGTTCAACGCCGAGCTCGTGGTACGCGATTCGTTCTCTGCCGGCCCCATCGGCCGAGCGACGGGTGGCCAGTGCCAGGACCGCACTCTGAACGGCCTGCTCATCCAGCCCCGAACGTTCGATCAGTGGAGTGCCGGAAGGCGCAAACAGGCGTCCGTTGAAGGCGGTGACGCGAAGATCGCCGGCGACACAGCCGGTGTGCGCCAGCCGGTGCGATGCGCGGAGCGCCTCCCAGAGGCCAGGTACCCTCGATCGGCCCTCGGCAGTCTCCCGTAGCGATTCGATGCTGTAGCTCTCACGGTAAACCGGATGCCACAACGGCACGAGTCCGCGTGCTTCCGCGAACAGCATGAACAACATTCGGTACACGACCGTGAGTGACTGTTCGAACGTGTGCTGAATCTCCGCGCTGGTCGCGCCGGCCAGTGCGTTGACGATGGCACTTGAAGCGGAAAGCACCCCGTCGCGCAGGGATCCGCACACGGCCGATGCGTATCGCTCGGACTCCCTCACCAGACCGTAGATCCAGCTGCGCGTGGTCTCGGGCTGGCAGGCGAACGCGAAGGGCCGGCATATGACATACAGCGCCGCCGCGGCCTCACGTTCGTCGACCGCAGACTCCAGAGTGAAGTCCAGATATCGTCTCGAGTGGAGAGCGCCGGCCTCGACGATTCTCAGGTCGACGCCATTGAAGACGAATGCCCAGCCGGCTCCCCGTTTCCTGGCCTCCACGATCGCGAGGCGCCAGAGCGGTTCGAGACGCGCTCCCCATGTTGCGACCACCAGCCCGACCCGGCTGCTGCTCGCAGTCAACGTAGCTGCCGCGGCACTGCGCTCGATCGCGATCTCTTCGAGTGGATCGAAGCCAAGGACTGCGAAGAATGCCGAGGCGCAGTCGTCCACCATCGCGCGCAGGCTCGTCGCCGGGCCCATCTGACGGGTGTGCCGGTGCCACGCGTCCAGATCACGTTGCAGGCGATCGATCTGTTGACCGTCGGTTTCTCCGTAGTGCGCGACGCGGCTCGTCAGCAATGCACCCGCCACCAGGTGACCGCGCACTCCTGGCAGAGGGCTCATGGAACCAGGATGAGAGCGACGCGAGAGATCATGTCGTTGAGCTGCATGCTGCGGTGAAGCTGCGCAAGGCGGAGTGCCGACTGCTCGCGTCGCAATCGTTCCTGGTCCGCGGCGGCGTCGGCAGCACGCTCGGCTCGTCGATCGAACAAGCCAGCCTGGAGGGCACCTGCATGCCTCGCTGCCGCCGCCTCGATCTCGCGCTCTCTGGCAAGCCGCCGTGTAAGAAGATCGAGATGAGTGTGGCGGCTCCGTTCGCGCCACATGCCCGCATCCGGATCGAACCGCAGGAAGTGTCGCTCGATGTTGGCGACGAGCCGATCCACCTGCTGGTGATCAAGGCGCCTCCGCATCGCCGTGCGACAGTCGAGAACGACGGCGGACACCCGATGTGCCACCCGCAGGCCGACGCTGTTCTCCAGCGTCGAGGAGACGACGGCTAACAGCGCTCCGCGGAGTCTCGCTCGAAGCCGTCGCGAGGCGAGCACGATGGCTGGTCCTGACGGCCCGGCGAGGTTCTCGTGGCCGTTTGCGCGCGGCAAGGCTCTCAGAAGGCTCAGTCTCGAGAACTCCGAAGATGGATCGATCACTGGAAATACGCGCGAGGAAGGTTCGGTCCAGACAGCGGCCGTATCAGAAGCTTCGGGCATCGTCGTCGCAAGTGGATCTGCCACAGCAATGTCGTGTCGCGCTCGGGTGAGCCTCTGCTGGAGACTCGTGAGGATCCCCTCTTCTCCAACCCCTGCCGCGATCAGGTGAAACGCGTGGACAGTGTGCCGCTGGCCGATGCGATCGACGCGTCCGATCCGCTGCTCGAGGCGGTTGGGATTCCAGGGCAACTCGAGATTGATGACTATCCGGCAGCCCTCCTGCAGGTTCAGGCCCTCTCCTGCGGCATCGGTGGCGAGAAGAACCCTTGCCGCGCCTTTGCCGAACGCCCGCACCGCTTCACGCCGCTCCGACCGGCCGAGACCGCCGTGGACGACAGCAGTCGGCAACGGGAGAGATCGCCGGACATGATCGAGGGTGTCTCTGTACTCGGTGAAGACGATC
>JBFWPD010000267.1:0-5983 GCA_050250175.1 Vicinamibacterales bacterium | reverse complement strand
CAGACACACGCTGAACTTCCTCACGTTCGGACTGCTCTACCTGTCGCTGTCTGGCGCGCCACGCGGGTTTCTAGCCGGCGGGCTCGTGTACGCGATCACCAGTCCCGTCCGCATGATTCAAATCACGCCGGGCAATCTCGGTGTCAACGAATGGATCGTCGGTCTCGTCGGGCGGATGGTGTCGTTCGACGTCGCCGTGGGACTCCTCGTCGCGCTGGTGTTTCGCGCGCTGGGCGCCGCTGCGCAGGGGGTCGGCGTCCTGATCGCGACCACCAGGATCTCTCTCAGGAAGCGCACGTAAGTCATGAAGCCGCGCATCTCCGTCGTCGTGCCCTTCAGGAACGGGATGAGCGGACTCCCTGCGCTCTACGATGGGCTGGTGCGGCAGACGATTGGTCCTGATGCCTTCGAAGTGATCTGGGTGGACGACGGGTCGACGGACGAGGGCGCGGGATGGCTCGGTGACCGGTCGCGGAACGGATGGCGCCTCGTGCGCCACCCGAGGTCTCGAGGCTCATATGCAGCCAGGAACACCGGCGTTCGTGCCGCCGCGAGCGACAACCTGGCGTTCATCGACGTCGACTGCTGGCCGCAGCCGGAATGGCTTGCCCACGGACTCGAAGCGCTGGCTCGAACGTCGCGGGTCGCAGGTAGAATTGAGTTCGTCCTGTCGAAGGCGCCGACGCTCGCCGAGCTCGTCGACTCCAACCGCTTCTTCAGGCAGGAGCAGTACGTTCAGGAAGGATTCGCGGCGACCGCGAATCTCTTCGTCACTCGCGACGTGTTCCGGATTGCCGGGGAGTTCGACGAGCGCCTTCGCTACGGAGGCGACTACGAGTTCGGCCGCCGGTGTACGGCGGCCGGCGTTCCGATCAGCTACAACGCGGACGCCGTCGTCAGTCACCCGGCGCGGGACACGCTGATCGAGGTCCTGCGGAAGGGTGAACGCGTCGGATACGGGGCCGGGCAGGTCATGCGTCTCGGCCGGTCTCCGCTGCAGGTGCTCGTCAGGCGCGCGGCGGATCGGCTCTCGCTGGCAGCTGGCAGGAATCCGAGGACGTCGGTGGCCGGTCGCGAGAAGAGCGCCGACGGCCGTCGTCCGGCGTCGGTCACCGCGGTGCTCTGTCTGATCATGGTCGCAACCGCGTTCGGTAGCATCAGAGGGTTGTTGGCGTCCGTGCCCGAGGTATCAAGCGAATGAAACTGCCCAGCTTCTCGCTCGTCATCGAAACCGCGAACCTCTCGGTGGCCGATCTCGAAGGTCTTCGCGAAGGCCTGGCGTCGCTTGCGGCGCAGACCGTGCCCGTGCAGAGCGCAGTGGAGGCGTTCATCGTCGACAGCGGCGACGTGCCGCCCGACGTCCTCGACAGGATGCTCGGCGAGTTCCCGTGGGTCCACGACATGCGGCTGCCTCCCGGCACGGGCTACGAGGAACTGAAGATGGAAGGGGCGAAGGCGTCGACTGGCGAGGTCGTCGTGTTCGCCGACGGCGACTGCAAGTACGAGCCGCAGTGGCTCGAGACGCTGCTGACCCCGTTTCTCGATCCGACGATGATGATCGTCGGCGGCGAGACCACCATCGACAACCGGGGCTCGTACGCGCTCGGCGTGTCTGTCGCCTACAGCTTCTCCGACCGGGCGCGGACGTCCGAGCTCTACGAAACGAACCGTTATCACTTGAACAGCGTGGCGTTCAGGCGCTCGGTGCTCGAGAAGGTTCCGATCCCCTCCAGGCGGCCCTGCTATCGCATGACGAACCTGCACGTGGCCGAGCTCCAGGCGGTGGGCTACAAGATCTACCGTGCGCCGAAGGCGCGCGCGCGCCATGCCGCACCGAATGGACTCACGCACTTCGTCTGGCGGTCGCTCCTGCTCGGGTACGACGGCGTCGCGGTGCCGCGCATCATCGCCCAGGAAGTGCCGTCGGCGCGGCAGAAGCAGACGCAGAGACGGCGAACGTTCGGGTTGATGGGTTACTGGACGAAGGAGACGGCGCGAAAGCTGGCCGCCGAGGTACGGCGCGATCCGTCGCGAATCCTGAGCCTGCCGATCGCCGTGCCTGTGATACTGAGCACGGCGGCGCTGCAGGTCGTCGGTGCGGTTGCCGCGGTCGTCGCGCCCGACCGTCTGCTGTCGGCAGTGCCCGAAGAGATCATCAGCTCGAGCACCTGCCAGCCTCGCCGGCGCGTCGCCTGATCTCCGGCGCGCCTAGGCTCCCTGCTGCATCAGCAGCCGCGCGACTTCGTCCCGCGTGGGCATCCCGCCCCTGGCCCCGAGTGCCCGGCAATTGAGGGCGGCAACGGCGTTCGCGTAGCGCAGCACGTCTTCGACGTCGCCATCGGGGGCGGCAAGACACCCCGCCGCGAAGCCTCCGCGAAATGCATCGCCCGCGCCGTTGCTGTCGATGCAGTCCACGCGAAACGCCGGCGTACGAATCTCCCGCCCCTGACATCTGGCGAGACTTCCGCGTTCACCGAGCGTGACGCACACGAGCGGCGCGCCGAACTCACGCGCCATCGCATCGAGCGCACGTCCGGTGTCTTCGTATCCAGTCAGCGCCGCGGGGAACTCCTCGGCCGCGATGATTGCGTCGATGTGCTGGAGGAGATCGGTGATGCCGGCGCGGACGCGCTCGACGTCGACGACTGTCGGAATCCCCGCGGCTCGCGCTGCGCGCGCGGCTTCGGTCGCGGCCGCTGTCTCGTGACAATCGACGAGCAGCAGGCGGCCGGAGGTCACGGCGTCGAGCGGTACGTCGACCGGCCGCATCGTGAGCAGCGGATGCCGGTCCCACAGCACGGTGCGCTCCCCCGACCGTGCATCCACGAGGACGATGGCGAACTGATTTGTCGCGCCCGTCATCGTCATCGCGCTCGACGTGTCGACGCCTTCGTCCTCGAGACTGGCTCGCCCGAGCGCGCCGAGCTCGTCGTCGCCAAACCGGCCGACGTAGCGGGATCTCCAGCCGAGCCGTGCGCAGATGGCCATCGCTGTCGCCGTCTGTCCGCCTGGAAGGCGGGCGAACCGCTGCAGCCGCTGCTTGGTGTTGCTCGCCGGATACTCGGCGACGACGCCGACGAGGTCGAGGCTGTTCAGTCCGAGACCGGCAACGTCGAAGGGCTTCGATTCGGGCGGCGGGATGTCGAGTGGGATCCGCAACGGCCGTGAATCCTATCAGGCGCAAGCGCAAACGCCCCGCGGTTCATACCCGGACGAACCCACGGTGTGCTCGAACCCAGCCATACCCGTTGACCTTCGCCTTATCTTTGCGTATAGTGTCCGGCCTGGAGGGCGTGCATGCTTCCGCTTACCAAAAGGCAGCGCGAGATTCTGGACTACCTCAACGAGTTCATCCAGCGCCATGGCTATGCGCCAAGTCTCGAAGAGATCGGGCGCCGTTTCGGCCTCTCTTCGTTGGCCACGGTGCACAAGCACCTGACCAACCTGCAGGAGAAGGGTTTCATCCGGCGCGCCTGGAACCGGAGCCGTTCGGTCGAGATGGTCGCGACCCGCGCGGGAGGCCGCGCCGTTGAGCTGCCGCTCCTCGGCTTCGTGGCTGCCGGCGTGCCCATCGAGGCCGTCGCCTCCAACGAGACGATCTCCGTCCCGGAAGACTTTGCCGGCCGCCGAGATACGTACGTGCTGCGCGTCCGAGGCGATTCCATGATCGACGAGCAGATTCGCGACGGCGACTACGTCGTGGTCGAGGATCGCAAGACGGCCGACAACGGCGAGATGGTCATCGCACTGCTCCGCGGAACCGACGTCACGCTGAAGAAGTTCTATCGGGACGGCGACGGACGCATCCGGCTGCAGCCGGCGAACGCCACGATGCAGCCGCTTTTCGTGGATCCCGATCACGTGCAGGTTCAAGGGGTCGTCGTGGGCGTCCTGCGGAAGTATTAGAGTAGGAGGCATGGCCGAACAGCCCAGACAGATCAACTTCACGATCGTGCCCGCCGACGATGCCCCCGAGGCGCCCACCTCGAGGACGTACTCGAACTTCTGCTCCATCGCGCACACCCCGTTCGACTTCACACTCACCTTCTGCGAGGTGATGCCCCTCTCCGACAAGGAGATTCAAACGGCGGAGGCGGATCACGTCGTGCGGGCACCGGTCAGGGCGAAGATCGTGGTGCCGGTGCAGTTCGTGCCCAATCTGGTGGCGGCGCTGCAGGAGCACTGGCGCGTCTTCAACGAGTCGTACCACAACGTCGGCTGGAACAAGGGCGCCGATCCGATTCACTGACCAGGCGGGACGACTCCGCGTGAAAACGCCCGCCGACACCCGGTCCATCCTGGACGCGCTCGAAGGGCAGCACCCCGACGCCGACACGGAGCTTGCCTGGCGTACGCCATTCGAGCTGCTCGTCGCGACGATCCTCTCTGCGCAGTCCACCGACCGGCGTGTCAACGAAGTCACGCCGGCCCTCTTCAAGAGGTTTCCGGACGCCAGGGCGCTGGCACGCGCGACACCAGAGGTGCTCGAGCCCATGGTGCTCTCGACGGGGTTCTTCCGCGCCAAGTCGCGCTCGCTCATCGGTATGGCCAGGGCACTCGTCGAGGAGCACGACGGCGCCGTTCCCGCCGACATGGACGCGCTGACGGCGCTCCCTGGCGTTGGGAGGAAGACAGCGAACGTCGTGCTCGGCCATGCGCTCGGCGTCCCCGGGCTTCCCGTCGACAGGCACGTGCTCCGCGTGTCGAATCGCCTCGGCATCGCGGAAGACGACGATGCAGAGGTCGTCGAAGAGCAATTGTGCGCGGCACTACCCCGCAAGCGCTGGACGCGCACGTCGGACACGCTGATTCTTCACGGCCGCCGGATCTGCCGGCCCAGGCCGCTCTGCGGGCAGTGTGCCGTCGCCGATCGCTGCGACTACGTCAACGCGGCCAGCCGGCCGCGCGAGACTGCGACCTCTCGAAAGGCGAAACGTGCGCCGCGCAAGCTTCGAAAAGCTCGTCGCTGACGCGCTGGCCGGCATTCCTCCCGAGTTCCGCGCCGCGATGCAGAACATCTCGATCGCGGTGGAAGACGAGCCGACTGCCGACCTGCTGCGAGAGATGGAAGTTGAATCGTCCGACACGCTGTTTGGTCTTTACCAGGGCACGCCCCTGACCGAGCGTCACTGGGACTACGGCAACGCGCTGCCCGACCGCATCCTGATCTTCCAGGGACCGCACGAGCGGGAGGCTGAGGACGAAGACGACCTTGTCGCCTCGATTGGCGAGACCCTCATCCACGAGATCGGTCACTACTTCGGCTTGAGCGAAGACGAGATTTCCGAGATCGAAGAGAAATACTGGCGCGGCGAGTACGACGGCGCGGACGGCGATCCTGAGGAGGACGAGCCCGCGTGAGGCCGCCTCGCGGGTCCCGCCTGCCGGCGCGGAAGCGCTTCGGTCAGCACTTTCTCGAGCCTGCGTGGGCTGCGAAGGTCGTGCGGTCCATCGCCCCGCAGCGGGAGGATGTCTTCCTCGAGATCGGACCGGGACGCGCGGCCCTCACCCGCCCCCTGGCCGCCGCGGTCCGGCGCGTGATCGCCATCGAGATCGACCGCGATCTCGCGGCGCAACTCGTCGATCTCGACCTGCCGCGCGTGGCCGTCGTTACATCGGACGTCCTGGAAGTGTCGAAAGCCCGCATTCAGCAGGAACTGCAGAACGCGGGCGAGGATCCGGCCGCAGACATTCGCGTCGCTGGAAACCTGCCGTACAACGTGGCGTCGCCGATTCTGTTTCGACTGCAGGAGATGTTCCTTGCGGGGCTGCCCATCGTTGACGCCACCGTCATGCTTCAACGCGAGGTGGCGGATCGTCTCACCGCGGGGCCGGGGTCGCGCGACTACGGCGTCCTGAGCGTGCTGACGGGCATTGCCGCCGGCGCCGAGCGCCTCCTCGAGCTCCCGCCAGGCGCCTTCAGGCCGCCGCCGAAGGTCCGGTCGACGGTCGTGCGCCTCCGGTTTCGCGCGCCCGATCCCAG